>CAZJDS010000074.1:0-9547 GCA_964544795.1 uncultured Alkaliflexus sp.
TAAATAAATCTGGTGTACCATAGGCAATCCCTGTCTTTTCATTATTATCATTTGAAAGGATCAAAGTAGAATGGTTGGCAAAATCGAGAATAATTACACCTTTATTTTGAGGAGCGTTCTTAACATCTACATTCCCTGATACAAATTCATAGGCCATCTGGTTATTATTCGGTGATAGATAGGAGACCATGTCTCCATTGCTGAGGGTTTTTCCTTTTTTGTCCACAGTTTTGATATTCATTTTCATGGAAGATGTAAAAATATATGAATCAGCATATACTACAGGTTCTGATGATATGCCCATTCTCTTCATCATCTCGTCCAACTTTTTTTGAGAGTTCTCTTCCGAATTGTTAGTAGAAGACTGAGACTCCTTGTTGTCGCTTTTAACGGATTCCTCTACATTGTCTAAGCTTCTATCAATGCCTTCATCGATTTTTCGTTCAATTCGATCTTCTGTTTTTTGCTCCAATTTTTGGGCTGCTTTTTTGGCCATCCTCTCCATTAAACTTTGTGCATTTGCCGATGAGGTTATAGTTGCAAGGAATAACGTTGCTACTACAGTTACAAGACTTGTGATTTTCATGGTTCTATTTTTTTAGGGTTTGTTTTAAATAAAATGTCTTTTCACTTTTTCAGGTATGTGAATAACAATCGATCGTATAAAATAGTTTTCATACTGTTTTTAGGGTTGAGAAATCTACTGTTGTTACTAATTGAGTTACAATATGACGGATTAATTATTGGATAATATTTTGGGTGGTAAGCTTTTTTGTCTTTTATCTGTTGGAGTTATTTATGAGGAAAGCATTGTTTAAAACGAAGGAGTTTGAATTTAGAACAGGAAGTAAAATTGTTTTTAAAGTAGGGCGATGTGATTTTATGTAATTCTTTTTCTTCTTTTTTGAAACCGAAACAGTTTTATCACGTTACAAGGTAGTGAATACAGGATCCTTTCTTCTTGACTTATTTTAAATCTTTTCTTTTTAGATGAGGTTGTAGAGGTTGGTTGATTTTGTGATGTTTGATTTAGGACTGTTTAGTATGAAAAAGTATTTATTGGCCAAGCATTGGCACTATTTTATAGCTGCATTTATTTTACCATTGTCTATTTTAACTTTAGGAATACTCCTACCGTTTTATGTGCTCAACGGTGCTACTATTTTTATAGCCGTTCCACTATCTATATTGGTATCACAGATGGTTCTCTATTTTTGGTTGTGGAACATTGGCAAGATGTTATTCGATAAGACGCCCTTTTATATTTCGAAAGAATATGTCGTCTTTAAATGGTTAATTATTATTCCAGCGAGTTTTATCTTATTTATCTCCTTTTTTTTATTGATCGGGGCAGCTGTTTTAGGAATGGGGTACTTCTCATTCTCAACGACACTATTTTCTTCTATGATAATTATATTGCCTCTATGGATTCTTCTACTTCTAACAAAACTATACTGTTTCTATTTTGCGGCTAAGGTGCTCAAATCATCAGAATTGCAGCGGAATGTTCAACTATTTGATTTTCTTGGCGACTTCTTACTTTTTGTTTTTTTTCCTATTGGTATCTGGTTTATTCAACCTCGACTTAATAGATTGGTACATCAGATGAACGGTAAATGACTTAGTTTTTTCTTTTACCGATTTTCTTAATTTAATTAACTTTCCCTAATTAGTTGTTTTACTTCTATTCAACTATTTTTTTTTGATTCTGTGCACATAGTTTCAGTGCTGTTTGATTTTATAGTGAAAACTGACTTTCGAATGGTAAATGCTTACTTTTGCATTTCATAATTTTTATTTTCTGCTGCTGTTACAATGAAAAAGAGTCAGGTTGATTTGACGCAGGGTTCAATTGTTCGCCATCTGTTAAAGTTGGCTGTACCTACCATTGGCGCTTCTTTTATGCAGATGGCCTACAGTTTAACTGATATGTTGTGGTTGGGTAGTTTGGGCGAAGAAGCAGTAGCTTCTGCTGGAACAGCGGGGTTTTATGTGTGGTTTGGGGTATCCTTGTTGTTGGTTACTCGCGTAGGTGCAGAAGTGGGCGTTTCTCAATCATTAGGGCGTGGAGAGCCGCATATTGCTCTCAAATTCATGCGTCATTCACTTATTTGGGCACTAATTATTTCAGCAGTTTATGCTGTTGTAGTTTACATTTTCGCTCCTCATCTTATTGACTTCTTTCAGATTGCCTCTCCAACAGTCCACTCCGAAGGAACTGAATATCTTCGTATTGTATCCTTTGCTTTTATTTTTAGCTATACCAATCCCACCTTCTCAGGAATCTATAATGGGATGGGAAATAGCCGTTTGCCCTTTTGGTATATGACGGTAGGTTTGGTTGTGAATATGCTGCTTGATCCGCTTCTTATTTTTGGTTGGGGCTTTTTTCCAGCTTTGGGCGTTTCGGGTGCAGCGTGGGCAACCTTTTTTTCGCAGTTGGTAGTTTTTTCCATCTTTTTCTATCGATTTATTATTCGCCAAGAGATGGTGAATTTGCAACTATTCAAATTTAGCTATCATCGTCAGATAACAAAGCGAATCTTCTCTTTGGGTATTCCTGTGGCGGCTGAGAGTGCACTTTTTGCCTTGTTTGCAATTATACTGGCTCGTTTTGTTGCCAACTTTGGCGCAGTGGCAATTGCTGTGCAAAGTATTGGCGGACAAATTGAGGCCATCTCTTGGATGACCGCTTCTGGCTTTGCCACAGCTTTAGGCAGTTTTACTGGGCAAAATTATGGTGCAGGTCATTGGCATAGAATAAAAAAAGGGTTTTATTATACGCTTTTTATAGGGACCTTGTTGGCTTTACCCGTTTCTGCGGCATTTTTTGTTTGGGGTAGAGAGTTATACTCCCTCTTCTTTTCGAGTGTGGAGTCGCAAATGCTTGGAGGGATGTATCTGAAGATACTGGCCATTTCTCAACTTTTTATGATTTATGAAATCACTACACGTGGTGCGTTTAATGGAGTGGGCAGAACCATTCCGCCATCGTTAGTTGGGATTGTATTTACAGGATTAAGAATCCCCCTGGCTTTCTTTCTGATGCAGATGGAATATTTTGGTTTGTTTGGCGTATGGTGGGCTATTTCTGTTACCAGTATTTTAAAAGGGACTCTGCTCCCTTTGTGGTTTAGGAGAGTATTAACCAAACATTCTGGCAAAAGCAGAGGAATAGACAAATATCCACTTATTGTTCTGTTGCCCTCTCGTTTGCGTCAGCAATGGTTTATCAATAAAAAATAGTTTAGTTGAAAAACAGAGATCTATTTTCTCAAATTAAATTGCGTGTGTCCGAAGATGGTAGCACTACTCTTTACCGTCCAGATATAGATGAGCATTATCACTCTATACATGGAGCTATACAAGAGTCTTTGCACGTATTTATAAATGCAGGATTGAAACAGCTATCCATCTCTGAAATGAATATACTTGAAGTAGGCTTTGGCTCAGGGCTCAATGCTTATCTCACATTGGCATCTTTGCCACCTCGCGTGAAATGTCATTACCATGTTTTGGAAAAACACCCTGTTGATGTTCAAATTGCATTGAAGATGAATTATCCATCACTTTATCCCATTCACAAAGGTGAAGAGTTATTTATGAAAATGCATCGACTTCCGTGGGAGTCTGAACAATTAGTAAGTTCGCAGTTTTCACTTTTAAAACTTCGCTTAGACCTTTTAACCTTTCAATCAACCACTCTTTATAATCTTATCTATTTTGATGCGTTTGGACCAGATAAGCAACCTGAAATGTGGACGCCAGATATTTTCAAGACTCTTTTTGATGTTACTGCTTTAGGCGGGTTATTAGTTACTTACTCAGCTAAAGGAGATGTCCGAAGAGCCTTGATAAAAGCAGGTTATAAAGTGGAGCGTTTGGCAGGTCCGCCTCATAAAAGGGAGATGCTGCGTGCTCAACGAATTTCATAATTTCACTATCTGTAAAAGGAAGAGATGGATTTTTATTGTAACTTTCGCAGTTTTAAATTAAAATTATATAGATGGACCAGATTAGCTATGCTTTAGGAATGAATATTGCACAAAATTTGACAAATTCAGGACTCAAAGAATTGGATTTTGGTGCTTTTACCAAAGGCATTCGTGCAGTGATGGAAAACACAAAGCCCGAATTTGATGTTGAAAAGGCCAATACTATTCTTCAACAGTTCTTCTCGGAATTAGAAAAAAAGAAGTTTCAAGCGAATATTGCGGAGGGTAAAATCTTTTTAGAAGAGAACTCCAAACGTGCCGAGGTGATAACGCTAGCAAGTGGATTGCAATATGAGGTCATCCAAAAAGGTGAAGGTGCAACACCTGCAAGTACCGATAAAGTTAAATGTCATTATCATGGTACTTTAGTGGACGGCACTGTTTTTGATAGTTCTGTACAACGCGCTGAGCCTGCTGAGTTTCCTGTAAATGGAGTTATTCGAGGTTGGGTGGAAGCTCTTCAGTTGATGCAGGTAGGTTCCAAATGGCGTTTATATGTACCCTCTAATTTAGCGTATGGTGAGAGAGGTGCTGGTGGAGTTATTGGGCCTCATGCCACCTTAGTTTTCGAGGTAGAATTGTTAGCAATTGTATAATTATATTTCAATGTCGTTTAAAATCTAAATTGTAATTTTATGAGAAAAAGTTTGTTTTTAACCCTCTTTTCAGCTCTCCTTTTTATGGGATACGGATGTAACAAAGTTGCTGGTACGGGTGAAGTAACCATGAAAAACTCTGTGGATAGTTTAAGTTATGCTTTGGGGTATATGGAAGGTAATCAGTTCAAGAAGATGATGGAGTATTTGCCTTTTGATACTGTAGATATTAAAAAAATGGCCAATGTGTTAGCCAATGCTAAAATTAAGGACACTTATGTGGAAAATCGCACCGATCAGTTCGGAGACTTGAATGTAGAAATGTTTAAAACTGCATTTTTGAATGAAGTTGCATATGGCAAATCATACTTTGATGAGATGACAGCCGATATTTGTCTGCGCACCAATTTTGAGAAAATGAATAAGCAAAAAGCAGCTGAAGCAAAAAAGAGTTCAGCTGGTGCTGTCCAAGAAGGAAAAGAATTCTTGGCTGAAAATGCCAAGCGCAAAGAAGTAACTGTTTTAGAAAGCGGTCTTCAATATGAGGTGTTGAAACAAGGTAATGGGCCAAAACCTACTGCTACTAGTCAAATAAAGTGTCATTATCACGGTACACTTATTAATGGCGAAGTGTTTGAGAGCTCTGTAGAGCGTGGAGAACCTGCGGTTTTTGGTGTTGGCCAGGTAATTAAAGGTTGGACAGAAGCTTTGCAGCTTATGCCTGTAGGATCAAAATGGAAACTTTATATTCCTTCTGATTTGGCATACGGAGATAATGGAGCAGGTGGCAAAATTGGTCCAGGTGCTACCCTTATTTTTGAAGTTGAACTGTTGGAAATTGTAAAGTAGTATTTCGGTATATAAGTTAAAAAAGGGGTTGTCATTCTTCTGATGGCAACCCTTTTTATTTGTATTCAATCGTAATATTTTTAATTAGGCATTGTATCAATAGTATGTGATTTCAGCAGCGAAGCTCATTATAGGCCAGTCAATCGACAAACGCATTTATAATAAGCAAAATTTAAAATTGGCAAAATATGCACTCCGAAGGAGTAGCACTATTTGTAGTAAACAGATGTTCAAAATACCAAAAGTGCCGTAGGTGCGGCCTCTATAACTCCTCAAAAGAAGACTGTTTTTTTGAAAATATATTCATTTCAAAAGACCTAAGATTTCTAAAGTTGTCAATTAGTCAAAGTAGGGGAGACATCCAAAGTCATCCTCCATCAAAAAGTCGTTCACTTCTTCCTGGTCAAAGAAATCTGGGTCATAATCATCTCCCAGCCAGTCCAATATTTTCTCTCTTTGTGGATGTCCTGGGTGCATTATTATTCCAATTAAATCCATGTATCCAGCAACACCACCACAGTTTTCTGGCGGACAATTTCTTTCACCTTCTATGCAAACTGGATAATAATAATCGTCGTTATTGGGAATGATTTTTTCCAAAGATACAGTGTGAATCCAATGATCACCGAAATCATAAATATATTTTAAAGAATCACCTTCATATTTTAGAAGGTCAATCACTCTAACGGAAGTATAATCTAAAAATTGATCTCCTCCTTCAATAGAATCGTCAGCAATGCCAAAGCTTTTACCATTCTTTATGAATTCATGTAGGTGAGAGTTTTCCCATCCCATCGTGGTTTGCAGTATCTTGTGAAAATCGTGTAAAAACAAGTCCGATTGGATTAAGAGTGTTCGCCAAATTAGTGGCTTGACACCTTCCAATGAAACTTTCACATTGTATATCAAAGGAGACTTTTTCATTTTTCTTCATCAATAAATCTTTCCTTTTTGGATTATCTCAAAAAAGATCATTTTTATATTTTGCTCAAATATAATTCAAATGTTCCTCTTCTATCTATATCGAAGGATTAAAATGTGTTTTTAATACATTTGAAATGAACTTGCTCTGAAATTCAAGTGACTAATAGGCAGATGTAAAGTATTGTGTTTTGGCGATCTTAGAGCTTTTTAGAGATATTTGGTTTAAGGGTTAAGCAAGATTTTGCGCATAAAAGGATAATCACTACTTTTATCTTTTTGTCTCTATTGCGTTGAAGGATTCTTTTTGGATTTAAACAAGTAGTATACCAATGGAGCCAATGAGTTTTTGTTTAATTGTAATTTGAAATTGATTAATTATGAAAAGTGCTGAGATTCATACTTCAAAAGGGGTGATGAAAGTTGATTTTTATCATGAAGATGCTCCTAAAACTGTGGCTAATTTTATAAAATTATCGGAAGAGGGGTTTTATAATGGCTTGACGTTTCATCGTGTTATTCCTGATTTTGTAATCCAGGGGGGAGATCCTCTTTCAAAAGAACCAGGAAATCCTCGTGTAGGATCTGGTGGGCCAGGCTATTCTATTCCATGCGAATTGGATGGAGAAAACCAATACCATGACCGAGGAGTTTTGAGCATGGCACATGCTGGCCGAGATACTGGTGGTTCGCAATTCTTTGTTTGTCACAGTCGTAAGAACACCGCTCATTTAGATAGGCAGCACACTTGCTTTGGTAAGGTGGTAGAAGGCTTAGAAGTGATCGATCAGATTAAGGCTGGCGATAAAATAGATAAAATAGAAATAGTTGAAACGAAATAAATAATAAATTATGAATTTTGAAGTATCAGGAAACCTGATTGTTAAAGAAGATACCGTTGATATTACCTCTTCTTTTAAAAAACGCGAGTTTGTTATTGAGGTTCCCAATGAGCGAAATAGTGAATGGAATGATTTTGTGAAGTTCCAGTTAACTCAGGATAGATGCCCTTTAATTGACTCTTTTCAATTGGGCGACTCTATTAAAGTCTCTTTTAATTTACGTGGCCGTAAGTGGGAGAAAGATGGAAAAGTAAATTATTTTACCAATCTGGAAGCGTGGAGAATAGAAAGTAGCGGTACAGGTGGACAAATGCAAGAGACAGCCCCTCCAGCTTTTACCGAAACAGAAATCCCCCCTGCAGAACCCAATGATGATCTTCCATTTTAAACTTTAGAAAGGATAAAAAAAGGTTTTTGAGTTGTGAAAACACACTATTCAAGAACCTTTTTTGTTGCCTGCTTTGTGGAAATCTTCTATCTATTTTTGATTAGCTGTTTTAGATAACGCCTCAATTTCTCTCTTCGTTTTCTCTTTTTCTAATTTGAGTTTGTTGAGATCTTTCAGCACAAAAGATATTTCATAGCCATCCCTAATTGCTTCTCTATCGTATAATTCCATGATGATATATTCATATCCTTTCCCGATGAACTGCACCCGAAGAGGGTCTTTCCAATTGGAAGCAATAAAATCAATAACCCCATTGTCTGCCCCATCTTTATAGTTAACAATTTCCCATTTTGATTCCCCATCTTCAAACCTACGGTTGTTAAAGCCATCTTCTTTTATCGACTCAGTGGTTGCTGACTTTCCTTGGTAGTATACTTTTATTTGATGGTGGTTGATCCATTTGGTGCCATAATACCTGCTTGATATATAAAAATTTCCTTTTAGATCTGCATGTGCTCGAATAAACGTTCGGTTGTAGCTGTTTTCAGGTTTTTGCCTTTTGTGAATTAATATTTTTTCACTGCCGTACTCATCTGATTCAATGAAGTTTTTCATCATTGATTTTAATTTTTCTTCTTGGTTAAATATTACACTATCAATAAAAACCAAGTTTCTTTGCTGCTCTTGCAAATGAATCCCCGCTAATATTTTAGAAGCTTGGTCTGTTAAATCAGGTTGGTCCGTGAAAAGTACGATGAGAGAATCTAATTTTAATTTTGCGAGATTATAGTTTCCCTCTTTTGAAAGTTGAATGGCTTCATCTAATCGCTCCTTGGCCATCTCTTCGCGTGAAATTCCACAACTTAGCAAAATTGCCAATGAAAGAAAGCTAATTGTTTTCAGGTACATCATCTCTAATAGTGTTAATTCTACCTCAAAACACAAAGATAAAAAAAATGATCAATAGCCGTTAAGTATATTGTCTTAAAAGGGATTTGTGAAAAAATGTTACATATTCTGGATAATTGAAATCAACCAAGAAAACACTTTTTCTGGCAACTATTTTTCGTATATTTGCCAAAATATATTTTAAACATCCAAAAGTATTTCCCATGTCATTTATTGAAGATAGAATCGTATCCGATGGATTAACCTTTGATGATGTTTTACTCATCCCCTCTTATTCTGAAGTTCTCCCAAGGGATGTAAGTTTGGTTAGTCGATTTTCTCGTAATATTTTACTCAATGCTCCTATTTTGTCCGCTGCAATGGATACGGTTACCGAATCCAGAATGGCTATCTCCATTGCTCGCGAGGGAGGGATGGGGGTAATTCACAAAAATATGTCCATTGAGGAACAGGCTCGCCAGGTGGAAGTGGTAAAACGTGCTGAAAATGGTATGATCTACAATCCAGTTACCATCCAGAAGGGTAAGTTGGTGGGTGATGCCCTCAAATTAATGAGCGAATATAAAATCGGCGGTATCCCAGTAGTAGATTCTCACGGTTACTTGGTTGGTATTGTGACTAATCGTGACTTGAGATTCGAGAACAATCTTATGCGCAGCATTGATGAAGTGATGACTTCTGAAAACTTGGTGACCACCAATCAGACCACTGATTTAGAAAGTGCTGCTGCCATCCTACAGCAACATAAGATAGAGAAGCTACCTGTAGTTGATAAAGACAATAAGTTAATTGGTCTGGTTACTTATAAAGATATAACAAAAGCAAAGGATAAACCTTTTGCTTGTAAGGATGAGAAGGGGCGTTTGAGAGTTGCAGGTGGAGTAGGGGTTACTTACAACACTTTTGAGCGCATCGAAGCTTTGGTCAATGCAAACGTAGATGCAATAGTAATTGATACAGCTCATGGACACTCGAAAGGAGTAATTGAAACTCTTAAAGAAGCCAAACGGCGTTATCCTTCGTTGGAAGTGGTGGTGGGTAATATTG
>CAZJDS010000074.1:9557-9805 GCA_964544795.1 uncultured Alkaliflexus sp.
TTAGATTTAGTAAAAGCTGGTGCCGATGGTGTTAAAGTTGGTATAGGTCCAGGTTCAATTTGCACAACGCGTGTTATTGCTGGAGTAGGCGTTCCCCAACTTTCAGCTATTCATGAAGTAGCAAAGGCTTTAAAAGGAACTGGAGTTCCCTTAATTGCCGATGGAGGATTAAGGTATAGTGGAGATATTGTAAAAGCACTCGCTGCCGGAGCACATTCAGTAATGGTGGGGTCACTATTCGCAGGTGT
>CAZJDS010000075.1:0-9789 GCA_964544795.1 uncultured Alkaliflexus sp.
GGAATTGTGGCCACATATGCGCCAGATATAAATTGCTATGGAAAACATCCTTATATAATGCACGGCGTCTTAGGTAGAAAAATGATTGAAAATACAAATATGAAGCATTTGGCACTGTTTGCCGAAAGACACACAGGCGCTGGATTATCACTGCAAGAGATTCAGTCTGCAAGGCTTCCCCTGCCCCATCGGGATATGTTACCACAAACCATTGAAGAAAAAATAATCTGCTTTGCAGATCTGTTTTTCTCAAAAAGCAAAAATATTGAAACTGAAAAATCAGTTGAAGAGATTCAAAAGGGATTGATAAAGTATGGTGCCGAACAATTAAATCGTTTTAATGATTGGTGTACTCTGTTTTTATAATTACATTTTATGGAAGATCTGAAGAGAAAAGAGAAGGCAACTTACTACTTTCATCACCCTGAATTTCTATACAATTGCGCCCAAGCCATTATGCACAAATGGGGCTGTGATGAGAATCTTATTACTGAAATGAGAAAGTGTGGTGGTGGCAGAGCAGATGAGGGGAATTGTGGTGCATTACATGGTGCGTTAATGGTCCTAAAAGAAAAAAGGCTTAAGAAAGAAATGCTGGTTTCGTTTTCAAATAGAGCAGGATCCAACCGCTGTAAGGAAATCAAAAAAGAAGGGCAAATCACCTGTCACGAGTGTGTGGCTATTGCAGATGAAATTCTTTACGAATTACAAGCAGTACCGAAAAATAAACAATAGAATAAGATTCCTTCAAAAAAAACATAAAAAAAGATCGATCTCAACTGAGATCGATCTTATTATTTTTATAATCTGTGATCTTGAACTCTAAAAATGCTAATGCATCAGAAGGTTGCACTTTAATTCCAAATCCGTATTTATATTTCCATTTAAAAACTATGGAAGGAAAACCTTTTTTAATAAAGGCATATAGATAAGGATGCACCCACAGGATCAAATTCTTTAATTTATGCTTTTGCACAGCTTGTCGGAGCTGAATTTCAATAGTATCTGTAAATAAAATAGAAGGATTCACCTTCCCCGTCCCTAAGCATGATGGACACTTTTCTTCGGTGGCAATAAGCATTTCGGGACGCACACGTTGCCTTGTAATTTGCATTAAACCAAACTTGCTCAACGGAAGTATGTTGTGTTTCGTTCGATCTGAATCCATCGATTCCTTCATCTTTTCAAAAACCTTCTGTCTATGCTCGCTATTTTGCATATCGATAAAATCGATAACAATAATACCGCCCATATCTCTTAATCTTAGTTGCCGAGCAATCTCTTCGGCAGCGGCCAGGTTCACATCCAAAGCATTGCTTTCTTGACTTGCAGCAGATTTTGATCGATTGCCACTGTTCACGTCAATTACGTGAAGTGCTTCGGTATGCTCAATAATAAGGTAAGCACCGCTTTTAAAAGATACAGTTTGCCCAAATGAAGCTTTAATCTGCTTTTCAATTCCAAAATGATCAAACAGAGGGGTATTGCCGTTGTGGTATTTTACAATCTTTTCACGACCTGGGGCAATAAGCCCAACGTAATCACGTAATTCACGATATACGTCATCATCGTTAATAACTACTCCTTCAAAACTGGGATTAAAGATGTCGCGCAAAAAAGCAGTACTCCGTCCAATTTCACCTAAAACCAGTCCAGGAGGCGAAACACTGTTCAGCTTTGCGGCTGAATCTTCCCATCTTTTAATGAGCGTTCTCAATTCTTTGTCCAGTTCGGCTACCCGCTTATCTTCAGCTACAGTTCGAATAATTACCCCGTAGTTTTTGGGCTTGATACTCTGAAGAAGTCGCTTTAAACGATTCCGCTCTTCAGGCTTTTGAATTTTTTGACTCACCGATACCCTATCTGAAAAAGGGATTAAAATTAGGTTTCGTCCAGCAATGGATATCTCAGATGTTAAACGTGGTCCTTTAGTAGAGATAGGCTCTTTTGCAACCTGAACCAATACCTCTTGACCCGAAATTAATACTTCTGAAATAGTTCCGTGTTTATTAATATCTTCTTCCGACTTCAGCTTGTGCACAGCTGTTGCTCCTTTTTTTGCTCTTGTTGTTTTAACATATTTTTGAAGAGTACGAAATTGGGGTCCAAGATCCAAGTAATGCAAAAATGCATCCTTTTCGTAACCTACATCAACAAACGCAGCATTTAATCCTGGCATGATCTTTTTTACCTTGCCCAAATAAATGTCACCAACAGCAAAATGAACACTGCTTTGCTCCTTTCTTAAAACAGCTAAACGCTTGTTTTCAAGGAGTGCAATGGTCAATTCTTTAGGAGTAACATCAACAAATAGTTCTGCACTCACTATATTTAAAATTGATTAATAATAAAATTTCAAAGAACATTCTTTCTAATAAGAGAAGAACAAACAGCATAACTAGATCTGTTTGTTCTTCAAATAGCTATAAAAACAGACTATTTCTTCTTCTTATGTCTGTTTTTTCTTAGTCTTTTCTTTCTCTTATGAGTGGCCATTTTATGCCTTTTTCTTTTTTTCCCACTTGGCATGGTAATTCGTTTTAAAAGTTAAAATTGTTACTTTACATTCGTTTTCACCTTCGAGATAAAACTTTTTGAGGGTTTAAATGAAGGGATAAAGTGTTCCGGGATGATGATAGTTGTATTTTTCGAAATGTTACGAGCCGTTTTCTCCGCTCTTTTCTTAATAATAAAACTTCCGAAACCTCTAAGGTATACGTTTTCACCTTGCACAAGGCTCCCTTTAACAGTTTCCATGAAGGCCTCAATAGTCCTTTGAACCGTAACCTTCTCAATACCAGTGTCTTTCGAAATCTCATTTACAACATCAGCCTTTGTCATCGCTTATAAATTAGTTAATTATCAGTTGTTTATAAAAATATTTTTCTTTTATTCAGAATGCAAATATAAATGCTTTTGTATTCAAAAAAAAACTAAAAGAGCTATTTTTGGTTAATATTAAGAAAATGACGGAATTTGCGCGAAGTATTATAAGTTGGTATAAATCAAACAAAAGGGAGTTGCCATGGCGTGAAACCACCGATCCATACAAAATTTGGATATCGGAGGTGATCCTTCAACAAACACGTATTGCTCAAGGTCTTGACTATTATAATAAGTTCATAGAATGCTTTCCCGATGTTGCCTCTTTAGCCAATGCCAAAGAGCAAACAGTTTTGAAAATATGGCAAGGACTTGGTTATTATTCACGGGCTAGAAATTTACAACATGCTGCCAAACAAGTGATGAATCAATTTGGAGGAGAACTACCTAAAAGTAGAGAGGAACTCTTAAAACTAAAAGGTGTAGGTCCTTATACATCAGCAGCGATAGCATCAATTTCTTATGGACTTTCACATGCGGCGATAGATGGAAACGTTTATCGTGTTCTTTCCAGATGCTTTAATATCAAAACCCCAATTGACACAACTAAAGGACAAAAGGAATTTGAATTGTTGGCTAACGAGTTAATTCAAAATGCTCCTCCCAGCGATTTCAATCAATCTGTAATGGAACTTGGTGCTTTGGTCTGTTCACCCAAAAAACCATTATGTGATGCATGTCCTTTGTTTTCATTGTGCAAAGCCAGAAAAAGGAGTTCCACCCATCTATTTCCTGTAAAATCTAAAAAAACCATACTTAAAAAGAGATACTTAAATTATCTTGTGATTCATGATGAAAAGAATGTGGGATTAACAAAACGGAATAAAAAGGATATTTGGCAAGGGCTGTATGAATTTCCTCTTTTAGAAAGCAAAAAACTTTTATCTACTACGGAAGTAACCAAAGAGCTTGCAGATAGAGGCTTGTATTTTGAAACAGCAGTGTCTCAAGGCAACGACCTCAAGCATTTACTTACACACCAAGAACTATATATCCGATTTTTCTATTTAAAATTACCTTCAGAAACACCCATGATAAAATCTTTTAATAGCAAAGAGGTAACAAAAACAAATCTTTCAACAACAACCTCATTACCAACCCACAAAATAATAACAGATGAACTTAACAGGATTCTATTGACAAGGAATAGATAAGTTTTTTAATTAGTTGCTAAATTTGTATTTTAGCAATATTAAATAGTCAACTCTAAACATACATAATTAATGCTGCTTTAAAATTCCCAACCTAAAAAACAAAGTGATGGTAAACAAAGTAATTTTATTAGGAAATGTGGGCAAAGACCCTGAAGTTAAGTATTTTGACAACGATGTGGCTGTCGCCAATTTCACATTGGCAACTTCTGAACGCGCCTTCAAAACTCGAGATGGACAAGAAGTTCCAGAAAGAACTGAATGGCACAACATTGTGGCATGGCGCGGATTGGCGAAAATTGCTGAGAACTACATAAAAAAAGGTTCTCAATTGTATGTTGAAGGAAAATTAAGAACCCGATCTTACGATGATGCCAATGGTGTTAAAAGATATACGACTGAAATAGTTGCTGATAGCATCAATTTACTGGGACGAAGACCCTCTGTAGATTCTGGAACACCTTATCCGCAAACAGAAGCATCACAAGCAAATGCAACTAAAGGACATCCACAAAGCCCATCTACCAATGATCCACCTATATCGGATGAATCTGGTGTTGAGGATGACTTACCATTTTAATTAAAAGAAATTGGAACCAGACTCATATCAAACTTTTATGTCAATGTTGGTCTTTGTGCAACTTCAACCATTAACTTTATATGTTGCATTTGCCATTTTCATAACGTTACTGTTATTGCTAAGTTCTGCACTTGTTTCTGGGTCAGAAGTAGCCTATTTTTCATTGAAGCCCCATGATATTTCAGAGATGCGCAATCTCCAAACCCGCACCTCAAAACTAGTGCTACATAACCTTAAAGAGTCTGAATCTCTGCTGGCTACAATTCTTATTAGCAATAATTTCGTAAATGTTTCTATCGTTATTTTATCCTCTTTTATTGCGGATGAGTTACTCATTTTCAACAGTTCAGGTGCTATTCAGTTTTTGTTTGAAGCCGTTTTTATTGCAGGGATTATTCTCTTCTTTGGTGAAATTTTGCCCAAAATTTATGCAGGTAATTATCCAAGAAAGTTTGCGGGTTTCATGGCCTATCCTTTAACAGTACTCATCAAAATCTTCAGACCAATGAGTTCTTTAATGGTTAAATCTACCAACATTGTTAACAAACGACTGGCCCGAAAAATGAAAGGGATTTCCATGGATGAGATTTCACAGGCGCTGGATTTAACCGATGATGAAGCTACTGAAGGGAAAGAAATCTTGAAGGGGATTGTTAATTTTGGGAATATAACTGTGGAAGAAATTATGACAGCTCGTGTGGACGTGGAAGACTTAGACATTCAAAGTGAGTTCTCCAAAGTGATTTCGGTAGTTATAGAGTCGGGCTATTCAAGACTTCCTGTATATGATGAAGGACCCGATGATGTAAAAGGAATCCTCTATGTAAAGGATCTTTTGCCCTACGTGGGAAATGACAATAGTTTTGAGTGGCAAAAGCTAATAAGACCGCCTTATTATGTACCAGAAAACAAACGACTAAATGACTTATTGCAAGAATTTAAATCGCGCAGAAACCATATGGCAATTGTTGTAGATGAATATGGTGGAACGTCAGGGATTATTACCCTTGAAGATATCTTGGAAGAAATTGTTGGAGAGATAAGCGATGAAATGGACGAAGAAGAAGTTAACTTTGTGATGTTGCCAGATGGAAACTATCTCTTTGAAGGTAAAACTCAGATTAAAGATTTTGTAAAGATTACAGGAGTTCCAGAAAATAGTTTCGATAAAGTATCAGCGGAGGCTGAAACCATTGCTGGAATGCTTCTTGAACTACGTGGTGAAATACCCATGAAAAATGAAGTTGTAGAGTGTGCAGGTTATAAATTCACTATTATGTCAGCCGATCAAAGACGCATCAAAAAAATTAAATTTACTGTAAACTAACTGTTCTTGATGATCAAATTCTTCTTTAAAAAGGAATCAACAATTCTACTTGTTCTGATGTTGATGGTAATTGGGTGTGACTCTGCTGGAACGCCAAAACCACGAGGCTATTTTCGAATAGATATGCCTACAAGGGCTTATCAAACGCTGGATTCGATAATGCCCTATTCTTTTGATTATCCGAAGTACAGTAAACTGGAAAAAAGTTTGTCAAGAACAGCTGAGCCCTATTGGCTAAACATTTATTTCCCCAATTTTAACGCACGTATACATATCAGTTACAAAGAAGTAACTGAGAATCTCTATGAACTTTATGATGACAATATTCGATTGGCATACAATCATGTGGTAAAAGCTGATGCCATTGAGGAACATGTTTTTATAGATGATGATCACAAATTATACGGGATGCTGTTCGAAATAAAAGGAAATGCTGCATCCCCCATTCAATTTTTTGCCACAGATAGCGTACACCATTTTTTAAGAGGATCGCTCTATTTTCAGACACATCCCAATAAAGATTCTTTGGCTCCAGTAATCGATTTCCTCACTGAAGATGTCGTTCATTTATTAGAAACCATACGTTGGAAAGATCAATAATATGGCGGTTATTTTTGAAAAATCATGTGGAAACAGACGATTGGCTGTTTGGGAAATCATTGAGAGTGAAGAGGAGTTATCGACACAACTTCAATTAACTGATGAAACAAATGCCCAATTACTGAGAATTACACATCCAAAAAAGAGGTTAGAATGGCTGGCCACTCGTATTTTACTTCAAAAGCTAAGTGGATGTTTCGATAAGGTACGCTATACCAATAATGGAAAACCTTTTTTTAGAAACAACAATTTTGGCTTTAGTATTTCGCACACAAATGGATATGCTGCTGTGGTAGTAGCCGAAGACCAATTGGTAGGTATAGATATTGAGCATCCTTCTCCACGAATCTCAAAGCTTGCATGGTGGTTTCTGAATGCTAAAGAACAAGCATTTATTGATCCTTCTACCCCTGAACTCTACCATGCTTTATTATGGTGCGCCAAAGAGACTGCTTATAAAATAGTCGATTTTCCTGGCCTTGAATTTAAAAATCATATAATTACACAACCATTTTATGCAGAAAAAGAAGGAACATTCAATACCCATGTACTTTTAGATCGTAAATGGACAGAATATGAATTAAATTATTTCATAACCGACGACTACTACTTGGTTTGGCACTGGTAGTTATCATAAAATGCTGAATGATATACAATCTGATTCAAAATAGGATTAAGAAACATCAAAAGTCACTGCTTTTATTAATTGACCCAGACAAGTTTAATGCACAACGCATTCAACAAATCGGAAATATGATAAAAGAACGCTCAGTACCTTTTATTGTGGTAGGCGGAAGCATGATCTCATCGCCCATCTCACCGGTAGTCAAAGCCATAAAAGAGGTGTTGCAACTTCCAATAGTTCTCTATCCTGGCAGCCCCACTCATCTCACGGAAGGTGCTGATGGACTGTTTCTACTCTCTATGATCTCTGGCCGCAATCCAGATCTTCTCATCGGGCATCATGTGACTGCAGCTCCACTGCTCAAACAGATGAATATAGAGATCATTTCCACAGGTTATATGCTTATAGATGGCGGATGCACAACATCGGTGGAATACATCAGTCAAACACGTCCCATACCAGCCAATAAGAGTGATATTGCGGTAGCCACTGCAATAGCAGGTGAGATGCTGGGTATGAAAATGATCTATATGGATGCTGGAAGTGGTGCTAAAAACCCAATTCCTACCGAAATGATTGCAAATGTGAGAGAAAACATCTCCTTGCCGATGCTCATTGGTGGCGGAATAAAAACCGATCAGCAATTAAAAGCTGCATATAGCGCCGGAGCTGATATGGTAATTATAGGAAATGCGTTGGAGAAAAACCCCGACTTACTTAATGAGATGTTGAAGGTCGCAGAAAACTTTTAAATTTCAATCGGGTTTAAGAGCTGAGCCTACAGAAGTTTCATCGGGATGCGAACTTAGTTCTCCTATTTAACGGACAAATTCTGAAATTGAAATATTCATCTGCTGCAATAGATTGGGAATAATATTGTTAATATTCTCCTTCCGAATTGTCACTCCTGGATTCACTCCCCAACCTTTCATAATAAACGGAACCAAATTGCCACCACTTACACTGGATTGAACTCCATATGTATCTGCTCGATTCGCTTCCCAGCCTGGTTTGAGGGTATAAAAAAGATCTCCTGTCCGCATGGGGAAAAAATTAGATTTAAATGGTTCAACAGTGGGAGGAATTAACATCATCTCAAAAGTAGGTATGGCACGTGCAATACCTGACATCTCCATCACAAAAAGCGCAGACTTCTCTTGCACCTCTTTCAATGACAATGAGTTTTCATTGATCAGCTGTCGGTTTAAAAATATTTGATGATCATAGACCCCCAACACCCATTTACCTTGCCCATGCAGTGCCATCAAATAGAGATTGAGTAAAGCACCTATCTTTTTCTGATCTACAAAACCACTATTCAAACTTTGTTTGCCAGCAATCTGCTTCTCTTCTGATGAGGAAGATGCAGCTGTAACTGCCATTAAATAGTTCTCTGATCCATATTCATGATCTAAGAACTCTATCAAAGAAGCCAGGTTCTGGTCCAATCTCAGCAACATATCTTCTTTTTCAGCAGGCAACCAAACAGAAGGAGTTTCAACAAAAGGCTTCGTAGTAAAGCAGATGGTCAAAAGATCGGGGATTTCATCTTTGCCCAACTCACTATTGGCTAAATAAGAGACAACGACATCACGTAAAAGAGTATTCCCAGTTGGAGAAGAAGCAATATTCTTATAAAGAGAACTTCCATTCCCTTTCATGTTATAAAAGAAAGCCCGAAACTTCCCCGTTGTATCCCTTTGATTTTTATACTCAAGATAGTTCGAAATATCCTTCACAGGTCCCCACTGGTTTTTGAGGAATTGGCTGTGAGGAATAGAGTTGTTAAACTTATGCAACCAACTATACGCAAGAGTATCTGATTGAAGAGCATCAAAGAAAATTCCTTTTGACAGATCGAAAGTGAAAAAATGATGTGGAGAATAACCCAAAGAGTGAATCATCCAAGGGGCATTCAAAGAGAAACCCACCGAAAGAGATTTGTGCCCATAGTAAGATTTTAAATAATCGGCCAAAGATCTGGATTGATTGTAAAATATAGTTTTATGCAGAGATGTAGAATCCAATGATGGAGCCACATTAAACTCGCCTTTTTGATAATCCACCATCCATCGCTCACCTATTACCCCATGTCTGGAAGGAGTAGTACCCGTAAAAAGTGAAGTAACGCGCGTTCCAGGATATCCCGAAAAATCGGTGGATACCAAAGACATATACCTATGCCCCTTTTTTGCTATACCATTAAATCCACTTTTGGAAAATTCAGATTGAAGAAAATTTAGTTGGTTGTTATCCAACTCATCAATCACCACAAAAACTATAAGCTTGGGTGGTTCAACAGCATGGCATTTTACTCCGATTAAGAAGAAAGTTAAAAGAAAAATCCAGATCCATTTATATTGCATGCAAACGGCAAAATGTTAAAAGTGTGTTTTGTGAGGATAGGCCTCAAGCGCCATACGAAGAACAACAAGTGCTTTCGTTAAATCTTCGATATTTAGTACATAGGCAATTCGAACTTCATTTTTCCCTTTCCCAGGAGTGATGTAAAAACCTGAAGCAGGAGCCATCATCACTGTTTGATTGTTGTAAGAAAAGTCCTTCAACACCCATTTACAGAAGTTGTCCGCATCGTCCACGGGCAACTTGGCGACGGTATAAA
>CAZJDS010000076.1:0-2721 GCA_964544795.1 uncultured Alkaliflexus sp.
ATAATAAATAACAAATTATGAAAACAAAGCGCAAATATAGTAAAGTTTGGCTGGTGATCGTTACGATCATGATTAGTACAATTATTGTTACTGCTTGTTCTTCCGTGCCTTTAACTGGCAGAAAACGTTTGAATCTTATACCCGATTCGGAGATCATGGCCATGAGTTTCAGTCAGTATGATTCCTTCTTAAAGGAACATAAACTCTCTTCTAACAAGGTGCAAACTGCTGCAGTAAAAAGGGTGGGACAAAAGATTGCGGCAGCTGTTGAAACCTATTTTAGACAAAACGGACTCAGTAATCAAATTTCTGGTTTCCAATGGGAATTTAATCTGGTTGCAGATGATACGCCCAATGCTTGGTGTATGCCTGGCGGGAAAGTGGTGTTTTATGAAGGTATTCTTCCTATTACTCAGACAGAAGCAGGTATTGCCGTTGTTATGGGACATGAAATTGCGCATGCAGTAGCAAAACATGGAAGCGAACGTATGACACAGGAAATGGCTGCTCAGTTGGGTGCTACAGCTTTAAGCTTGGCCATTTCAGAAAAGCCAGAGCAGACGCAAGCTATTTATCAAACGGCATTTGGTGTAGCTACTCAACTGGGCGTTATTTTGCCCTATTCAAGAACTCATGAATCTGAAGCCGATCGATTGGGACTAATATTTATGGCTATGGCGGGTTACAACCCTCAAGAAGCGGTTGAGTTTTGGGGACGCATGGAGGCTATGAGTGGAGGTGGAGGAGCTCCAGGGTTTTTAAGTACGCATCCCACGAATTCGGCTCGGATAAGAGATTTGCAAAAGGCTTTACCTGAAGCTATGGAGTATTATAAAAAATAATTATTTTTAGTTTATAAGTTCTTAAATATAAAATTTGAACGACCAAGTTTAAAAAGCATCTTCAGTTATTAATCATAATCAATCAATATTCAAAAAAGAAAAAATGATACCACCTATTCAAACTGCTTTGGTCTCTTTTGGCATGTCTGGTCAAATATTTCATGCACCCTTGTTGAAATCGCACGAAGGATTTGAAGTGATTACCGTAATGCAACGTAGCTCAGAATCTGCGCTTTCTTTTTTTCCTGGAGCCAAGATTGTACGCACTTTTGAGGAAATAATCAATGATCCAGATATTCAATTGGTAATTGTGAATACGCCGGATGAGTTTCATTACGATCAAGTAAAAGCTGCATTAATGGCAGGCAAGCATGTAGTGGTCGAAAAACCATTTGTGTTGCAGGTGGAGCAAGGTTTGGAGTTGATTAAGTTGGCTAAAGAGAGAAAATTAGTACTGACTGTCTTCCAAAATCGTCGCTGGGACAATAGCTTCCTTACAGTTCAAAAAGTTCTGAAGGAGAAACTGTTGGGGCGTTTGGTTGAATTTGAAGCACGCTACAATCGTTATCGTACTTTTATTCAGGATTCTTGGAAGGAGAAAAATGAAAGTGGAACAGGGATTTTACATAACCTAGGTGCTCACATGATCGATCAAGCTTTGGTGTTGTTCGGAATGCCTGAAGGTGTTGATGCACGACTAATGGCCAATCGTGATCATTCTAAGATAGATGATTTTTTTGATCTTCGACTTTTTTATCCTAATTTTTCAGTTACTTTAAAGGCCAGTTATCTCGTTCGAGAAGAGGGACCTGCTTATGTGTTGCATGGCGTAAATGGTTCATTTATTAAATACGGGTTAGATCCACAAGAGGATGCTTTAAAAAGTGGAGGAGTGCCTACTGAACTCAATTGGGGCGAAGATCCTGAATCTTTGTGGGGGATTTTGAACAGTGATATCGATGGCACTCACTTTAAAGGCAAGGTTGAAACTATCCCTGGAAATTACGGATTGTTCTATACTAATTTATACGATGTCCTTGTAAATAATGCCACGCTACTTGTAAAAGCAGAAGAAGCCCTGAATGTTATTCGCATAATCGAAGCTGCACTTAAAAGTTCGAAGGAGAGACGGATGGTAACTCTATAATTTTTCCATGGGCGTAGCAAATACTTGTACCCAATATTTGCCATCACTGCTCACCGCTGCGCCCATGTGTGTAAATTGTGGATTCATGATATTTCTGCAATGTCCTGGACTATTCATCCATCCAGATACTACTGCTATTATGTCTGGATAACCTTCTGCTATATTTTCACCCACCAGAGTCCATATAAAATTTTCATCCGTAACGCGCATAGCCACAGTAGATTTGTCAGAACCTGTGTGATTTAGTTTTTTTACCTTAGACATGTCTTCTGCATGTCGTTTAGCAGCTTGTTCCAATTTCACGTCCCATATCAAGTTAGTAGCGGGTTTAAACTTCATAGTTCCGCATTTACATCTTTTGTTGCGAACTTTATTAACTTCTTTAAGCATGAGGATATTATCCATTTTTTGCGCCGATAAGTCAATCGAAATGGTTGCAAAGAATAGCAGTATCCAAATTACTCTATACATATTTCTCATAATACTTCGGAGTAAACTAAGTTAGTGGATTGATTGACTTAAATATAAATATTTTTATAATTTATATTTTTCTCCTGCTGATTTCACTGATCATTTTCTGCGATCATCTGCGCTATCTGCGGGAAACCATTTCAATATCATTTTCTGTCATGCTTTTTTCTTTATTCTCCCGCTGATTTCGCTGATTTCCGCTGATTATTTTCTGCGATCATCTGCGCTATCTGCGGGAAACCATTTCAATATCATTTTCTG
>CAZJDS010000076.1:2821-9723 GCA_964544795.1 uncultured Alkaliflexus sp.
ATTTTCTGCGATCATCTGCGCTATCTGCGGGAAACCATTTCAATATCATTTTCTGTCATGCTTTTTTCTTTATTCTCCCGCTGATTTCGCTGATTTCTGCTGATTATTTTCTGCGATCATCTTCATTATCTGCGGGAAACCATTCCTCACATTTACTTTTCTGAATAGTCTTAGCACGTTTTTATTAATAAAAGAGATTTCTTCAAATGAATTAAAAATTGCGAATATTTCAAATCCATTTTGCTTCAATTTATCAACAGCTTGTTGGGTTTTGAATTGCCCATTATTATAAAACCCATCATGAAATTCAATTAGAATTTGACCAATTGAGATTTTGGCTCTTAAAGTATTGTTAATCACGTCATAATCAGACCCTTTACTTGTTGTTTTTAGAATATAATATTTAATTTTGATTTAATTTTTGCGATCATATTTAATTTAACAATTCGAATATCGGATTTAATATACTAATTAGTGAATTTGTAGATGACTTAATTTAAATTTTTAGCCTATTATGATAGGTCGGTAATGTAATTTTATAAAAGAATTGTCCGATCTATTTGTAATATCTTACTCTTCCTGTTTGTGCGAAAGGCGAAAACTCCCTTTCTTTGTACAAAAACTTCCAATGGCACGATACTTTATGGAGCTGGCATATAAGGGTACTAATTATCACGGATGGCAAATTCAATCCAACGGTATTTCGGTGCAAGAGGAGCTGGAAAAAGCATTGAACACTATTTTGCATGAGCGGATTGCTGTTACGGGAGCTGGCCGAACAGATGCGGGAGTGCATGCAAAATATATGGTGGCTCATTTTGATTTGTCGGAAGAGTTGCAAGAACCTAAGAGGTTGGCTGTGCAATTAGCTGGTTTTTTACCTCCTGATATCACTGTTTATAGTGTGAAAAAAGTAAGTGATGAAGCTCATGCAAGATTTGATGCCATTGTTCGGAGGTATGAGTATCATATCACACTAGGTAAAAATCCATTTACACGAAACTTGGCTACACGCATCAATTTCCAGCTTAATTTTGATGCGATGAATGAAGCTGCTGCATTTTTATTGGCGTCGGAGGATTTTACCAGTTTCAGCAAGTTACATAGTGGAGCAAAAACTAATCTCTGTACTATAACCACTGCTTTTTGGGAGCAAATCGGCGATCGGTGGGTTTTTACTATTCAAGCCAACCGTTTTCTTCGTGACATGGTTCGTGCAATTGTAGGAACTCTATTTGATGTGGGACGAGGGAAATTAAACCTTAAAGAGTTTATTGAGATTATAGAATTAAAAGATCGAGGTAAAGCAGGTCGATCTGTTCCAGCGAAAGGACTTTATTTAGTTGATGTGCTCTATCCTCAGGAAGTCTTTGTAAAGTCTGAAAATTTATAAGTTCCAAATCTCCCAAGCTGCTTTTGCTTGTAGATGAAGCATCTCCAACCCATTTTTTACTGCGGCTCCGTTTTCTGCTGCTTTTTTCATAAAAAGAGTCTCTTCAGGATTGTAAATCAGATCATAAATAAGGTGGTCAGCCGAAATAGCATCGTAAGGAATATCAGGACACTTGTCTTCATTGGGCGAAAGTCCAACGGGAGTAGTGTTAATTATTAGCTTATATTCTGATAATATTTCAGAGGTAATGGATTCGTAGCTAACTTCTGCCGATCCTTTAGGAGTGCGTGAAACAAACCTGTAAGTAATCCCTGATTTTGATAAGCCATAAGCTACAGCTTTAGATGCGCCTCCACTTCCCAAGATAAGTGCTTTGGTATGAACTGGTTTTAAAAGAGGTTGGAGCGAATCCATAAAACCCACTACATCGCTGTTGTAGCCTTTTAATATTCTTTTCTGGTTTTTCCAGATGACCTTTATAACATTCACTGCACCTATGTTGGCTGCCTCTTGATCCAATTCATCCAAGTAAGGAAGAATTTGCTCTTTATAGGGTATGGTAACATTTATTCCAGCAATGTAAGGATGCTGTTTTATCAACCCTTCAAATTCATCGATGGAAGGAATAGGAAAATTGAGATAGCGTGCATCAATTTTTTCCTCTTTAAATTTATTGGTAAAATAGCTTTGTGAAAATGAATGTCCCAATGGATATCCTATCAGACCATAAGTTTTCATCGCTCTATTAAGTTTTAGTTTTTTCTTTACTGATTATTTCAGTAATTGTAATTACACTAATGCCAATTATAAAAAAGAGCACGGCCCACCAAAAAGAACTGTCGATTTGCGGCCAGTGCCATTGGTAACCAATTACTTTTAATTTATCGCCAAAGGTTTCTGTTAAGTTCGTTTTCCAGGGCCATAAGACCCCTAAAGAGCCAAGAATAAATCCTGTTAATAATGCAATGGTAGAATGAGGAAACTTTTTGAGTAACCAAGATAAAAAGTGCGAAAAAAGCAGCAATCCAACGATAGCTCCTCCGATGACTGGAAGTAGAATGGATAGATTTAATTCATTCACTGCCTGAATCATCACCAAATGATAGTTGCCCATGAGAATTAAAACAAACGAGCCACTTAAACCAGGTAAAATCATGCTGCAAATCGCTACAATCCCACAAATAAAAAGATAAAATAAGGAGCTGTTTTCTGAAGCTGGCGTCATAATATTGATAAAAATTGCAATGGCGGTCCCGACTATGAAAGAGAAGGCAGACCCTACGTGCCACTTTTTTACTGTTTTTCCAACAAACCAAACAGACGCTAACACCAATCCCAAGAAAAAAGACCACACATGGATGGCGTGGTGCTCAAACAAAAACTCTAATAGTTTTGCAAAGGAGATGATGGCAATGCCTATGCCCGAAAAAAGAAAAAGGAGAAAAATAAGATCTGTGTGTGCAGAAAACTCTTTAAACTTTCCTTTTAAAAGCAGTCTAAGAGCGGTAATGTTAAATGATTTAATGGCGTTGATGAGTCTTTCAAATATGCCTGTAATTAGTGCGATGGTTCCTCCCGAAACACCTGGTATAACGTTGGCTGCGCCCATGGCCATCCCCTTTATTAAAAAAGAGAGATTCTGCTTTAGCATGTTTTATTAGTTTTCGTCGTTTTTTAGAGGAGCTTTAATGAGTTGTAATAGTGTAGAGCTATGTAAGCCCATTCTCCTGGTTTCTAATGATATTACACCTGATGGTTCTACATTACAGATGTTTACATTATTCCCAAACAGTTTGATAAGCTCAATCTGTTCATCTTTTGTGGGTGCATCCCAAATTAGCTGATGGGGATCTAATCCTTTTGGATTTTTGGCTGCAATAAAAGAAGCCAATCCTTCGTCGCCATATATAGGCAGCTTCTCACTCTCTTTTGCAATGATATATTTCGCACCCGCATCTATCTCTTTTTTACAGTTTTCTATCCATTTATCGAATGGAATAATTCCACCTGTGGAGAAATTAGTTGCCTGACTAATTACGTCATACTCCTCTTGAAATTGCTTGATGTAAGCGATCTTCTCTTTATGATCGATCTGTATAGTTCCGTCAGATACTTCGACAAACTCTATCCCATATTTATCTAAATAACTAACATACTCTTCCATAATTTTCCGATAGGCGAAAACCTCAAAAAGAGTTCCTCCAAAAATGGGAGTAATTCCTGCATCTTGATAAATATTGAGTTTAGACTCCAGAGAAGGAATCAAAAGGCTGCTTCCGAAAGCCATTTTTACAAAATCGGTATAGGGTGCACTTGCCTCGGCAAAATTTTCAGCTTGGCGTACACTTAAGCCCATATCGGTCATCATCGTGAAACCATCACTTCTGGGCTTCTCAAAACGTTGTGGTAAAAAATCAAGATTAAAATTCATGATCGAAATGTTTATCAATAATTCGACTTAGCTTCTTACTTTTCTTGATCATATTTTCTGCTTTTGGAAAGAGACTTAAAAATAGTTCAATACCTGGATCCTCTTCCAAGGCAAAATTTAAATGTGAGCCTGCTTTGGTAATATTTCTCTCTTCCATCAAATAGTGCGCACAATACATGTAATGTACTGCTGGAGAAGTAGGATAGAGTTTGTGCCACTCATCCAAAATCCGTTTGCCTTTCAAATCAGGTTGAAGTGCCAATTTAAGTTCGTAGAGTTCAAATATATTTCGTAAGCTATCGGGGTCATCTTTAAAGGCTTTTTCAAATGCGTCATGCGCTTCAGAAAGATTATGGTTGAGCAGTAAAACACGCCCTCTTAAATACCACATTTCACCAAAGTCTGCGTGATGCTTTAAGACTTCAACAGATGCTGCTAAAGCTTCTTCGACCATCTCTTTATTGATAAGTGTGGCTAAATAATTAAGCCAAGCGGGCATGTATTGGGGGGATTTACCGGTTACCAATCGATAATATCTTAGTGAATCTTCAGAGCGATCCATTTGCTCCAATGAATCCGCAATATAATGGTA
Organism: uncultured Alkaliflexus sp.; assembly: GCA_964544795.1. GTDB lineage: Bacteria > Bacteroidota > Bacteroidia > Bacteroidales > Marinilabiliaceae > CAZHHH01. The sequence continues at coordinate 7,238 of CAZJDS010000076.1, forward strand.
AGGGAGTGTGGGATCATAGCCCATGGAGATATAATCAAAATAATAATCTAAGGCCTCTTCCAACTTATGAAGACCCACCAAAGCATTTGCTTTATTAAAAAGAGCTTCACCATGCTCAGGATAGATAGCTAAAGCGAAATCATAGCACTCATTGGCCATTTCCAAATTGTCGGACTTAGCGTGTAAGATCCCCAAATTGTACCATGCATTCTCCGAAAATGGATTTAGTTCAATCACCTTTTCGTAAGTTTCCACTCCATTGGCCAAGTCATACTCTTTGTCGTATGCATAGGCCAATTCAAAAAGAAGATTTTCATTCTCTTTGAACTCTATGCAAGCAGGTTGCAGAAACTCTATTGCTTTAAGATGTACTTCATGTTGATTGAAGAAAATTCCTATGTCCAATAAAATAAACTCACGGTCTTCAGAGGATATCTCAAGAGCCTTTCGGAAGTTCTCTTCCGCCTCAAGAATGTAATTGTTGCGTAAATAGACCAATCCCAGATTGAGATATACTTCAGAGTTTGAACTTTCTAAACGAGATAGATTTTGAAGCAAAGGCATTGCTTTTTCATCTTCTCCTTTCTCCATTAGAACGATGGCTTGCTTTACTTGCAAAGCAGTGGCATTAGGATGTTGATGAATACCAATATTTATGATCTTTTCTGCTTTTTCATATTGGAATTTATCGGCGTAGAAATCAAAAATCTCTTCAATGATGTGGACATCAAAAAAGACGTTTTTTTGTTCCTTTTCCATCATTTCAAAACGTTCAATTTCACTCTTTATTTCGTTGTAATTTGTTTGTCGAGAATCATGCATATAAAATCAGCTTTTCACTGTGCGAATTTACTCAATTATAATGAGCTTTCAGCTATCTACGACTTATTTGTCTTGAAAGAACTTTGATTCAAGCTTTGTTAACCCATCATTTATTGATTTTGTTTGTCGGGCTGATGCTCCTTTTTCAGAAGGTCATTTACAGTTTTAACTGGATCGAAAGTAGTGATTGGAACTTCCACAAATAAAGTGAGCCAATTGGCCATTGCACCATTCCACAAACCAGGTAACTCTAGTGCTTTTAAGGGTTTACCATTAAATGTTTTGTCAGAAATAAATCCTGTTTGAGGATCAGAAAACTGGGTAAGATCAAATTTGTCTCCTTGATAATTTTTGATGAAACAAACCAAATCAACGGGGTTGAAGTGGGTTGATTTTTTAATCATCTCAATATGTTTGGGGTTTTCCATGTCTAGCTGTGAGCTTTCAAGAATTTGCAATGATTCGATTCCAGAATCTTCTACTACCCAAAATGGACCACCGCCTGGCTCACCTTCATTTTTCACCATCCCACAAACTCGGATGGGTCTATTTAAATACGTTTTTAAAAAGCTGGTTTTCTCTTGAATGTTTTTGTCTTTAAAATGATTCGGAAGATGAACATGAAACTCTTTCGTGATGAATTGCTGAATTTCATCAAATAATATATTTGTGGGAGAAGTATCCAGCTGGTGTAGAAACGCAAAAACTTTCTCTTTTATTTGTAGTAATAATCCACCTAATGCGTTTTTATATTGAATGGTATCTGCCCACAAATGTTCCGATGCAATGTTGTCGATGTTTTTTATAAATATCAGATCGTAAGATTGGTCATTTAAATTTTCAATAAGTGCACCATGACCTCCTGGACGAAATATAAGTTCACCCTCATTGTCTCTAAAAGGCTCATTATCTGGCGTTACAGCCAAGGTGTCGGTGTGTGGTTTTTGAAAACTAAATGAAACTTCCAAAATAATGTTGTATTCATCTTCAATCTCTTTTTTTGCCTCATTGAGTTTTGCTAGAAAGAGTTCGTGATGCTCGGAGCTTACTGTGAAATGAATTTTTACTGTGCCATCATTGTTTAAAACATAATGACTGCCTTCGATCATTTGATCTTCCATTGCTGTTCGGATTTGATCTCCTTTTTTATGGAAGTGCACTAAGCCTTTGGGTAAGTTACCATAATTAAGCCCTTCAGAACTTAAAACCATTTTTATAATCTCTTCTGCACGAGGTTTTCGTACATGCGGATTATTCAAATTATACAGCTTCATTTTCGCATCCAATTTTTGAGAAAATGCAAAATTTGCTAACTCGTCCAAAAACTGTACAATGGGCGCATCTTTGGGAAGGTCTTTTATGGGCACTGGATTTTCTAAATATTGATAGAGATCTTTAAACATTCGCGTGGCTGCACCAGAAGCGGGAACAAATTTACCCGCAATGACTCCTTCTTGTAATTGAATTTTGAAATGTTTATTTAAGTTTTGCAGCTCTTTATATTCTAAACTTCTGATGCCATCTTGAATTGTAGCAGGACGAGATACGTTTAGGGTTGGAAATCCTGATTTAAACCTTGCGATTTGATTTTCAATCATTTCTGTTGAGATCCTTCTTTTTATAAGTTGACTCCTGTCTAAGTCGTTTAGCATAACTGTATTTTT
>CAZJDS010000077.1:0-9575 GCA_964544795.1 uncultured Alkaliflexus sp.
TCCAACCTTCAATGAATGTTTCGTACAACAAATTTATTTTACCTGACGCAATGTGGGGCTTTAATATGGAGTCAATATGTTGTTTCAACTCCAAACCGTTGCGATCAAATCTGTCGCCGCCAAAAATTACGTAATTTCCAGATGGTCGTTGGGACAATACTGCTTCACAAAACAGACGAGCATTATCTTGATTGTTACCCGTAATAAAAAGATCGTATTCAGCATTATTTATCAATCTGTTGTATGCCACAACCTTAACACCCTTACTCATGGCATCGCGCACCAACGGGGCAATAGTATTTCCATTAACACACGCAATTACTAATACATCAACCCCTCTATCCAGTAGTTCATAACCTTGCTGTAGCTGAATTGCATCATCATCTTCTGCATGCAGAGTGATTGTTTCCATCCCGAGTTCAGATAGACGCTGAGCCATGAAGCCACCTTCTTTAACAAATCGCTCCCTATTTGAAGCAGGATTCAAATAACCAATTGTGGCAACTTTTTTATTTCCACATCCGTATAATAGACTAAAAATAAAAATCAAAACTGAAAAACGTAATAATTTTTTCATACCCCCACTGTTTATTACAATTAAATTTACATTTGTTTACGAAATTAATTAAAATTTGTCATATTTTGTAGTTCTAAATCAAAATTAACTGAAAAGAAGAGAAAATGAAAATACAGATGAGTTGGAAGAATATGACAATCCGAAATAAAATTGGTCTTGGGTTTTCGATTATTATTGGTATCTCAATTATTACAGGGCTCATTTTGCTCATAAGTCTCTATCAAATAACAGATGAAACTAAAGAGCTTTCAGAAGTGCATATACCCTCTGCACGCGAATCAAATAATCTTCTAAGATACTGGCAAGAAACACAAGAGTTTGCAAGATTATATGATCTTACTGGAGATAAGTATTACAACTGGTCACACGAGGGGTCTTTTGACAGAATGAAAAATGCTTTGAATCAGCTTAGCCATTTTACTGATGAACGGGAAGAAGAGTTAGTATCTAAAGGTGTTTTTTTACCACTTTTAAGAGGCTATGTGAAAGACTATGAAGACGCTAGGAAAAACTACATTACAATAGCAAATAGTTTTAACGAAACAAAAAAACAGTTTGATCAGACAATTGAAGAGATAAAAGGAAACCAACGCTACTACAATAATTACAGCGAAGTCAAACTTTTAGCTTCGCTCTTTTATACAACGAACGAAATTCAGTCCGCCATTAACAATCGGGACGGAATGGCAATTAAACTCCTATCTAAAGAAGTTGAGAAATTACAATCAACTATTGAAAGATCAGCTGTCTCTTCCTCTTTCAAAGAGAAAACCAAAGATCTGACAGCACTGGCTTCTCAAATTACAGGAGGATACGCAAAGATGCGAATAGCAGAACTCAAGAGCTACGAAATTTCTAAAAAAATTCTATGGGAAGTTAGAGCAGCTACCGATCTGGGCCTCGATCAGATTATCGTAACAGGTGAAAATAGCTACAACATTGCTACCCAACAACGGAATATTCAACTTTTCACTTTAACATTTATTCTGTTGATAGGAATTTCATTGGTTTATTTTCTTTCCAATTCCATAGCAAAACCACTAATACGAGGTATTGAGATAGTAGAAAAAATAGCTGGAGGAGATTTAACTGTTAAAATGGCAGACAGCCATCGCAACGACGAAGTTGGGAGATTGAGCAATGCACTCAATTATATGACTGATAACCTGAACCAACTAATTGGCCAAATCATCGAAACCTCCCAAGCTATTGTTAAAGCCAGTGAAAGTTTAACCACTAAAGCATTAGATCTGGCAGAAGGTGCCAATCAGCAAGCTTCATCTGCTGAAGAGGTTTCCTCGTCGATGCAACAGATGCATGCCAACATTGAGCAAAATACAGAAAATGCCAAACAAACAGAAGCTATCTCTTCAAAGGCAGCAATAGAAATGAAAGAAAGCAACAAACGATCAGGTGAATCGGCACAACATTTGGAAGATATCACCAGTAAAATATCCATCATTAAAGACATTGCTTTTCAAACTAACATCTTAGCGCTCAATGCGGCAGTAGAAGCAGCAAGAGCAGGCCAAGAAGGGCGAGGTTTCGCAGTAGTTGCTGCAGAGGTTCGAAAACTTGCAGAACGCAGTCAGCAGGCAGCAATGGATATTACTGGGGTTTCATCAATTGCGATAGAATCTTCAAGATTAGCCGTTAATCTTATGGAAAACATAACTCCTCAAATAGAAATTACCGCTGGATTGGTACGTGAAATATCAGCTGCATCAGTGGAACAGGTTACAGGGGTACAACAGATAAATTTAGCTTTACAGGAGTTGAATCAAGTTACACAGAGAAATGCGCATAATGCCGATGAAATTAACAGCGCATCATTGGAGTTACAAGAACTTTCGCATCGTTTAACAGACGCATCCTCCAGTTTTAAAGCAAGAGCAAAAAAATAAAGATTGTGAAGAGGGGCCAAAAATCCCCTCTTCCTTATTCAAATTCCATCCTGCAGTGATTTCCGAAGCTTTAATGGAAGAGAATTGACAACCAATTGATAAGAGTGATCAATCCACTTGTAAATTAACTCATCAGAGATAGAACCATCAATGTAGATGGTATTCCAATGTTTCTTATTCATATGGTAACCAGGTTGCACAGCGTCGTACTCCTCTCGTAAACGCATTGCCAACTCAGGATCACATTTTAGATTGATCCTAAGATCTCCTTCAAGACTGGTCAACAAAAATATTTTTCCATAAACTTTGAATACCAATGTGTCATCACCAAATGGCAAATCCTCAGTAACTCCTGAAAGCAAAAGAGAGTAATCACGTAATTGATCAAATCGGCTCTTCCTTTGATGACTATCCATTGAAATGAAGGATTTATATTTTCTCTTTTATCATCGCCTCTGCTTTAGCAAGAGCTTTAGAAATACCCGAAGGATTTTTACCACCCGCAGTTGCTAAAAATGGTTGTCCACCTCCCCCGCCTTGAATTTCGGAAGCCACCGAACGAATAATATCTACGGCATTGAGCCCTTTTGAAACCAACGAATCAGAAAGAGCTACTGCCAACTGAACTTTTTCATCGTCCTCGCCTGCCAAAATTATAGCCACACAAGAGTCGCTTTCGGTTCTTAACTGAAAAGCGATATCTTTCAAGTTTTGTATCAAAATAGGGCGAAGCTGAGCTTTAATAAGTAACACATCCTTAATATTTTCAGCACCATCCAATAAACTGCGCTTCTCCATTTTAATCACATTCTGCATCAAACTATCAAGCTGCTTAGAAAGTACAGTATTATCTGCTAAAAGCTGCTCCACGTTTTTACGCACATCGGCTTTGTTTTTAAAAAGTCGGCTCATCTCCTTTAAAAGATCTGTTTGACCGTTGATGAAATCTTCCGCACGATCGGCCACCACGGCTTCAATACGGCGAACACCAGCAGCAACAGATGATTCAGAGAGAACCTTAAACAGACCTATCTCGCCTGTTGCTTTCACATGCGTTCCGCCACACAACTCGGTGGAATCACCATAACGAATAGTACGCACCACATCGCCATATTTTTCACCAAACAAAGCGATAGCACCCATCTCCTTGGCTTTAGACATGGGCAAATCACGATGCTCCTCCAAGCTGAAATTTTGGCGAATATCTTTATTGACCAAATTCTCAATAGTGCGCATCTCTTCGTCGCTCACTTTTTGAAAATGAGAAAAATCAAATCGCAAATAATCGGGATGAACCAATGAGCCCTTTTGCTCAATATGATCCCCCAGCACTGTGCGCAATGCTTTGTGTAATAAGTGAGTTGCAGTATGATGGTTGGCCGTCATACGACGCTTTTCCATATCCACCACTGCATGAAAAGTAGCACTTTTATTTACGGGCAAAGAAGCAGCAATATGTACTATAAGGTTGTTTTCACGCTTAGTATCGATAATTGAAATACGTTCACCCTCTTCAGATTCGATATAACCAGTATCGCCCACCTGTCCACCTCCTTCGGCATAGAAAGGTGTGATATTGAATACCAACTGGTAAAACTCTTTGTTTTTAGACTTTATCTTTCTGTATTTTACCAGTTTTACATCGGTTTCGAGAAAATCATAGCCAATAAACTCTTCATGATCATCTTCCAAAAGCTCTACCCAATCATCAGTTTCAACTGCAGAGGCATTTCTGGCTCTATTTTTCTGTGCCTCCATCTCAACTTCAAACTCTTTACGATCTACCACCAAATCATTTTCTTTCAAGATCAATTCGGTGAGATCCAAAGGAAAACCAAAAGTATCGTACAATTCAAAAGCCACTTTTCCAGTAACCACATTGTATCCTTTCGATTTAGTCTCTTGAATAATCTTATCCAAAAGAGAAATTCCTGTGGAGAGCGTTCTCAAAAAAGACTCCTCCTCTTCGTGAATTACCTTTTCAATCAAATCTCGTCTTTCTGTCAACTCAGGATAGGCTCCATCCATAGAGGCAATCAGGGATGGCAACAATTTGTTCATAAACGGCTCCTTCCTATTTAAGAAAGTATATCCGTAACGAACCGCACGACGTAAAATACGACGAATGACATACCCTGCCTTATTGTTAGAAGGAAGTTGACCATCCGTAATTGCAAAAGCAATAGTTCGAATGTGATCGGCTATTACACGCATTGCAATGTCCGACTCGTCAGCTGCGCCATATTTCAGACCTGACAAATCAGAAATCTGCTGAATTATGGGTTGAAAAACATCTGTGTCATAATTAGACTTCTTTCCTTGCACGGCTCTACACAAACGCTCGAACCCCATGCCGGTGTCGATGTGACGATGTGGCAACACCTGTAAAGAGCCATCGCTTCTTCGATTGTACTGAATAAAAACAAGATTCCATACTTCAATAACCTCAGGGTGATCCATATTTATAAGCGACTCACCTGGCACTTTTTCCTTTTCAGCTGGATCGCGTAAATCAATATGAATTTCAGAACAAGGGCCACAAGGACCCGTATCACCCATCTCCCAGAAATTATCTTTCTTATTACCATTCACAATACGATTTTCTGGCAAATGCTTCTTCCAAACTTCCAAAGCCTCCACATCACGGTCTATACCATCTTGAACATCACCTTCAAAAACGGAGGCGTAAAGATCTTCCTTATTGAGTTTCAAAACTTCTGTAAGATACTCCCAAGCCCAATCGATTGCTTCTTGTTTAAAATAATCACCAAAAGACCAATTACCCAGCATTTCGAACATGGTGTGATGATATGTGTCGTGCCCCACCTCCTCCAAATCATTGTGTTTACCAGAAACACGCAAACATTTTTGGGAATTAGCCACCCGAGGGTGCTTTTTTTCGGTATTTCCTAAAAAAATATCTTTAAACTGATTCATCCCAGCATTCGTAAACATCAGCGTTGGGTCATCCTTTATGACCATAGGCGCCGAGGGCACTATTTTATGTCCTTTGGTTTCAAAAAAACGTAAGAAACTCTCTCTAATTTCCGATGCTGTCATGATAATTAAATTATGATAATAAGAAACTTTATTTTTACACTTTCGTATAGAACTTCCACACCACAAACCATTTTGTGTGAAAAGCTGCTAACACACAATTTCAAAAGAAAGTGCAAATTTGCAAATTTTGAATCATCTTTCTAAATTTAACACTCCATTTTGTATCAAACTCTTTAAAAAGGAGATTAAAAAGTGAGAAAAGGCATCGATCAATATATTTTTTTATAATTTAGCGACAAATTTTAAAAGATATGTCAAAAGTCAAATATAGGTACAACTCCGAAACTCTTAGTTACGAAAGGGTTGAGACAGGTACAAAACATTATTTATCGCGTATTTTTTCCTACTCACTTTACAGCGCCGTTTTAGGTCTTGGATATTTCTTTGCATATATATATTTAATTGATAGCCCAAGAGAAATGAAGCTTGAACGAGAAAACTCAAGACTCCTTTCACACTATGAAATTATGTACTCCAAATTGGACCAAGTTCAAACGGTATTGGATGACATCCAGATGCGTGATGAAAACGTATATCGAGTGATCTTTAATGCGGACTCTATTCCAAACGCGGTTAGACAAGCAGGCTTTGGAGGAGTCAACCGATATAAGTATTTAGAAGATTTAGAAAACTCAGAACTGGTAATTAATACTGCAAAAAAACTAGATGCTGCCATGAAGCGTCTCTACGTCCAATCAAAATCTTTTGATGAAATTATTGACCTGACAAAACGAAAAGAGGAAATGTTAAGATGCATTCCAGCCATACAGCCTCTATCCAATAAAGATTTAAGAAGAACAGCCTCAGGCTATGGATGGAGAACCGACCCAATATACAAAACACGTAGATTTCATGAAGGATTAGACTTCTCCGCCCCAATAGGAACAGAGGTATATGCAACAGGTGATGGTGTTGTTACTATAGCTCAATCCTCCACAATAGGATATGGAAGGCACATAAAAATAGATCATGGCTTTGGTTATGTGACAGTCTATGCACACATGGACAAGTTCAATGCCAAGCAAGGTCAAAAGGTTAAAAGAGGAGATGTGATTGGATTCGTAGGCAACTCTGGGAAATCAACAGGGCCACACTTGCATTATGAAGTGCGAATAAAAGGAAGGGCTGTTGACCCCACACATTACTTCTTCCAAGATTTAACCAACGAACAGTACGAAGAGATGATTCAAATATCTTCTAACAGCAATCGAACTTTTGATTGATTTCAACAGCAAGAACGTTTCCAAGTTAATTTTTAATTTGCTTCTTTTAAAAAAAAAGAGTAAAATTGTAAGGTTTCCCATTTGTTGAATAAGAATGGCACCGTTGCGTACGCATAAAATGACACAACTCTTCTTACTATGACCTACACCGGACCAAAAATTGAAAAATTATATTATTCCATAGGTGAAGTTGCAAAAATGTTCGATGTAAATACTTCACTCATTCGCTATTGGGAAAAACAGTTTGACATCATCAAACCCCATAAAAACAAAAAGGGGAACCGCCTTTTCACACCCGCTGACATTGATAATCTTCGACTCATATACCATTTGGTAAAGGAGAAAGGTATGACTTTGGCTGGGGCTGCAAAAAAACTAAAAGAGAACAAAGAGGATACCATCAACAATTTTGAGGTGGTGAAAAGATTAAAAGAGATCAAAGACACTCTTCTTGAGGTCAAAGATAGCATGTAGCAAGCCAATAGGATACTCTTCTAATCACAAAAAAGGAGTCGAAGCTATTGTATTAAACAACAAAGCTCAAATACGTTTAAAATCACTTTACTCCTCCATTTATTTTCAATCAACCATAGACATGTTCACCATAAGAGAAATAATCTCCATTATTGAAGATTTTGCGCCCCTTGCTTTGCAGGAAGGTTTTGACAATTGCGGAGTTCAGGTAGGAGACGTTAACAACGAAGCCAAGGGAGTTTTGCTTACTCTGGATGTTACCATCGAAGTAATTGAAGAAGCTTTAGCCAAAGATTGCAACCTTATAATTGCACATCATCCCATAACTCTAACAGGAATTAAAAGCTTAACTGGCAGCTCGCTCTCCGAAAAGCTATTCATCAAAGCCATTCAAGAAAATATTACTATTTATGCTGCCCACACCAATATAGACAGTGTGAAAAATGGTGTAAGCGCCATTTTAGCGAATAAAATAGGACTTATAAATCAACAGATATTAGCTCCAGTTTCTAACCAGCTAATTAAACTGGTAACCTTTGTACCCCATCAACAAGCTGAAGAAGTTCGGCAAGCAATTTTCAAATCGGGTGCTGGCCACATTGGCAAATACGACAACTGCAGTTATAATATAGAAGGAGAAGGAACTTTTAGGGGAGAGGTTTCAACCACACCTTTTGCAGGAAAAGCTGGTGAATTACATACTGAACCTGAAATACGCATAGAAACTGTTGCGCCAAGTTTCTTGAGAAACAGAATAATAAAAGCACTAATTGCAACTCATCCATACGAGGAGCCTGCATATGATATCTATCCACTAAAAAATGAGTGGGCAGAAGTAGGACTGGGAATAATCGGAGAACTCCAAGAAGATATGAGCGCTTCTGCCTTTCTTGCTCATTTAAAAGAAACCACATCTGCTGAATGCATTAGGCACACGCAGCAGATAGGGGAAACCATTAAAAGAGTAGCTGTATGCGGTGGTAGTGGAAGCTCACTACTAGAAAAAGCTCTGGCGGCTAAAGCCGATGTTTTTGTTACGGGCGACTTTAAATATCATCAATTTTTTGATGGAATTAACAAGATTATGATAGCTGATATTGGGCACTATGAAAGTGAACAATTCATAAAAGGACTTTTTTTAGAGATACTTACAAAAAAAATCCCTAATTTTGCATTCCATTTATCAGAAGTAAATAGCAATCCTATAAAATATTTTTAGTAGAATGGCAAAACTGGATTCAAAAGCAAATGTAAGTGAAACGCCTGTTGAAGATAAGCTAGATGCTTTATTCGAATTACAACAAACAGTTTCTGAAATAGATAAAATCAGAACCTTAAGAGGTGAGTTACCTCTGGAAGTTCAAGATTTGGAAGATGAAATCGAAGGATTGGAGACCCGAATTGTCAATCTGGAAACCGAAACAAAAGGTTTTAGCGATAGTATTCTCACCAAGAAGAACGAGATATCTGAAGCTGAGATTCTGATCAAAAAGTATGAATCTCAACAAGCTAACGTAAGGAACAATCGCGAATACGACTCTTTAAGTAAAGAAATTGAATTTCAAAATCTTGAAATCGAGTTGTGCAACAAACGTATCAAAGAGTTCACCGAAGAAGAAAAAAGCAAAAAAGCATTGGTGACCGAATCGAAAAAATTGTTGGAAGAACGCAAAGCTGATTTGAAAGCAAAAAAATCAGAACTTAACGAGATCGTTTCTGAAACACAAACAGAAGAAGAGGCTCTTAAGAAAAAAGCAAAAAAAATTGAAGAGCGCCTTGACAGTCGTCTTCTCACTGCCTTCAAACGCATTAGAAAAAACGCAATTAACGGACTTGCAGTAGTAACTGTAGAGCGTGCTGCCTGTGGAGGTTGTTTTAACAAAATTCCACCACAGCGTCAATTTGACATTCAATTACGCAAAAAGGTTATTGTGTGTGAGTATTGTGGCCGAATCTTAGTTGCTGGCACTGACGAAGAAGAAAAGTAGAAATTACAAAAACCATAAAATAGAATCCCCGCTATATTATTTATAACGGGGATTCTTATATTATAAAGTGTAGGCTCTCTTTTTACCAACTTCCGCCAGCACCACCCCCACCAAAACTACCTCCGCCAAAACCTCCAAATCCTCCACCCCCACCAAAGCTGCCTCCACCAGAGTTAAAATTACCCCAATGACCAGAGTGACGACCTGAAGAACCAGAACCCATCATAGATAAAAGCATCCAAAAAGGGAGACTTCCTCCTATGGAAGAATTTTTAACCCGATTGGCTCTACCCGCCATAGTAAAAATAAGAATGATAAAAATAAAAACAACAATAAATGCAACTGCACC
>CAZJDS010000078.1:0-9499 GCA_964544795.1 uncultured Alkaliflexus sp.
TTTCCTGTTACTGTTTTTTGCTGTCCAAAAGCCAGTAGATGGCTAAATAGTAACATTAAAACAGATAACAATCGCAGATTTCTTGCCATAAGATTTAATTTAAGATTAAAAATATATTCTAAAGTTTGTATGTAAATAATTATAGACCATTACAACCCATTTGGTTATTTTTCGTTTCAACTAAGTGTTATATTTACACTTATCAAAGATATGTAAAATTACAGTGATTATATTAACTTATCTAATATTATTTTGTCATTTATTTGTACTAATATATAAATATTAACACTTATTAGCGCTTTGTATATCATAAAAGTCAATATCACAGGCTGTTAGAGCAAGATGGAATTTTCCTGCTTTTGTTTGCTGAAAAGTGAAATTAATACAAATAAAAGATGTGAGAATGTTGCAACTATATCAAAGATCTATTTTTGACTCATCTTTGCACTAAATTTTCTGATAAGGTCAATAGTTGAATCGGTGGCGAAAACAGCATTCAGTCCTTGTTCCTCTTGTGGGGGATCGCCCATCAAATCATCCCCTTTGCTCCAGAAAACTTGGTCGATTGATGGAACTCCATACCCACCAAATGCCCAAAAGTTTGTGCCAGCCAGCACGTCACCTTTACGAGAATGCTCTAATACTTTCTCAAAAGCAAATTCATAATATTTATCGCGGGAAACTGTGGGTGAGTCAGGTGAGAAAGCAAAATTATCTCGTGGCAAGCCAAACTCTTCAAATACTACGGGTTTATTAAATTCTCTGGCTACCTCAATGTGTCGGTTGAAATAGTCGGAGGTGTTTTTGATAGCCTGATCCAATGTTCCTGGGATGTCTTCTTTATCGATCCAACTCCAGTTGTTTGGCCAAATATGAAAAGTAAGATAATCTATATTTGAATCTTTGTGAATCTGTTTGAACAGCTCCATATCGTTTTCGCATCCCCACTCGCCTTCAGAACCCGTTGAAATAAGCTGGTTGGGCGCCAAAGATTTCATGAACGCAGCTGTGCGTGCAATCCATTCAGCAAACGCTTCTTTATTATCGTCCGTAAATGCGCGAGGTTCATTGGCAATTTGCCAGCTCATGACCGCAGGATCTTGGTTGTATCGTTTACCCGTATAACGATTCTCACGTTCGATGATGAATTTTATAAAATCGTAATTTTGCTGGATGCAAGGCTCACAAGAATGAAATTGTGAAACATAATTGGTGAAATCAATCCATTGAGAAGCTTCTAATTGCGCATAAGGGATATCTCCATATCCATTCCATTTTAGATATTGCCCATAACCACCAGACCACTCCCAGCTATTGTTAAGAAACAGAACGGCGTACATACTACGCTCGGCAATTTCTTTCATAAAAAAGTCTAACCCATCAAGAACGGTATCGTTATAAACACCAGGCTCAAGAATTAGCGGTGGATATACCCGCCAAGGTCGATCATCGCCTCCTTCAGCGCCTACTAATACGCGTAGATTGGTAACTCCAATCTCTTGCATCAAATCAAGCTCCTTAATCAGACGTTCTCTATCACCTCCAGAACCTTCTGACCCTATGATTGAACCGTACCAATAATTGGTGCCTATAAAATAATAGGGTTCGTCGTTGATTACAAATTGTCCATCTTTTACTTGCACAAAATCCTTTTGAGATTTCTTAACATGAGTGCATGATGCAAGAATCAAAATAAACAATAACAACCCTAAAAGTTTTTTATACATAGCAAATTTTTTGTTTTTGAAATACAATATAAGACTAATTAACAATTACAAAGATGATGTGTGCTGGTTTTATTTAAAAATACTATTCTATCATTATTAGATATTATTCAAAAATTATGCTTTTTAGATAAGCGAAAAGAGAGAGAATTAATATTCGAAGGAGGATTCTTTTAATGTAAATAAGTACGAGTACGAAATACCGAATTATATCTTTAAAACTATTGATGCTGCTGGACTACCAATAGAAGTTTTCTTTCAAAATAAAAAAAAATGAAGTGAAATTACACACATTTCTCCCATTATATTATTGATTGTACAATATTGTCGAATATTGGCTAAATTTGTACATAAACAGTCAATCTTTGATGATTTTACTTAAAAATAGAGTTATGAAACATACTCCAGAAACTATACATAGAGAGATTACTCCTTTAAATGAAGACGATTGCTTTTTGGTGTTTGATAGGCAACGTAATCTTTTTTCCTTTCCTATACATTTTCATCCAGAGTATGAAATTAACTTTATTTTAAATGCCAAAGGAGGGCGCAGAGTTGTTGGCGATCATATTGCAGAGCTTGGTGAATACGAGTTAGTCATGGTGGGGCCAAATCTTTACCATGGATGGGAAAATTACAAAAATGATGGTAAGTCCCTTCATCATGAAATAACGATTCAATTTCCTCGTGATATTTTTGAAGGACAATGGATTAATAAAAACTTACTAAAGCCAATTAAAGATCTTTTGAAAAATTCAAATAGAGGAGTGCTCTTTACAAAAGAGACAGCTATAAGTGTGGAAGATAAGCTGCTATCTTTATCTCAAAAAAGGGGGTTTGATTCGTTCCTTGAATTTCAATCATTGCTTTATGATCTATCCATATCAAGAGGGCAACAGTTATTGACTAATATATCTTTTCAACACAACAATGATTTTCATAATAGTGAAAAGATTGAGAAAATATACAATCATATTAAAAATAACTTTAACCAAAAGATCATGCTCAACGAAGCTGCTGAGATATTAAATATGTCAACAGTCTCATTTGGCAGATTGATAAAACAACGTACAGGTAAAACTTTCGTGGAGTTTGTTAATGAAATCCGCTTGGGTTATGCTACTCGCCTTTTAATTGAAACCAACAAGAGTATTTCTGAAATATGTTATGAGTGCGGATTTAACAATATATCTAATTTCAATCGTACTTTTAAAAGAAAACAAGGCACAACACCCACCGAATTTAGGGTGAATTTTAATGGGGTTAAAAATGTTTTTTGATTTCTTCATGGTATGTGTGTACCCCGAAATTATTGATCTTAACTTCAAGGGATACTTTTTCACCCAAAAAACAAATAGCCTAACAGTATAGCTGCGGTAATTCCAGCGAAGTCGGCAATTAAACCACAGGCAACAGCATGTCTTGTTTTACGAATGCCAACTGAACCGAAATAGACGGCAATGATATAGAAAGTAGTATCTGTAGCACCTTGTACAGTAGATGCCAAACGACCCACAAATGAATCCACGCCGAAGCTATTCATGGCATCGATCATCATTCCTCGGGCACCACTTCCACTAAGGGGTTTCATAAATGCGGTGGGTAATGCGCCCACAAACTCTGTATCTGCTCCCAGCCAAGCTACGAAAGCACCTACTCCTTCCACTAAAAAGTCCATAGCGCCAGAGGCTCTAAATACACCGATACCTACTAAAATAGCAATGAGATAAGGAATGATTTTAACTGCAATCCAAAATCCCTCTTTTCCGCCTTCTATGAAAGCTTCATAGACATTTACTTTTCGTAAAAGAGCACGAACAATGAAAACAATGATAAACGAGAAAAGGATCAAATTGGCTGAAAGTAGTGAGACGGTGCGCATTTGTTCTTTGTCCATCATCGACAATCCCCAAATGATGGCTGTTACCACAAGTGTCATTCCGCCCATATAAGTGAGGATGGTCTTGTCCCAAAGTTTTATTTTTTGAACCAAGGAAACAGCTATTAATCCAACAATTGTGGAGAAAAAAGTTGCCAGAAGTATAGGTAAAAATATATCGGCTGGATTGGCAGCGCCCATCTCGGCACGATAAACCATAATGGTTACGGGTATGATGGTGAGCCCCGACGTATTGAGAACCAAAAACATGATTTGTGCATCCGAAGCGGTATCTTTTACTTTATTTACTGTTTGCATCTCCTTCATGGCTTTTAACCCCATGGGGGTGGCGGCATTATCGAGTCCCAGCATGTTGGCAGCTAAGTTCATCATCATGCTTCCATAAGCAGGATGGTTTTTTGGTAAAGAAGGAAATAGTTTGCCAAAGAAAGGGCCGATGGCGCGGGAAAGAAGATCTACCATGCCTCCTTTTTCTGCAATTTTCATGAATCCCAGCCAGAGGGTTAAAACGCCAGTAAGTCCAAGTGATATATCAAAACCAGTCCGTGCATATTCAAAAGTAGCCCCTACCAGATCAGAGAAAACAGTTACATCTTGTAGAAAAATTAAACGTAATAATGCAACTACAAAAGCTATTAGAAAAAAGGCTATCCAGATGTAGTTTAAAACCATAGGGCGGTAGTTTTTTGCTCAAATTATGATGTCCCTCTGCCTAATTTGGCAACAGGTGAATCTTGTTGTTTTTACGAATCTATATAACTGTTCTCTCTCCTTGTTGTTTAGAGATAATTTTGAAAACCTCTTGCAAGTTGGTTAATTCTCTCATTAATTCCATCACTTTATTCGAATCACCCTCTTTATCACATTTTTTTAATTCCTCTCTCAGCTCATCAATGTGCCATTTTACCAAACGCCACTTCAATTCAATAACTACGCGAGGAATTAGAGTGGTTAAAATATCCTCATCTTTATTTACTGGCCCATGCCGCGTATGAATTTTACTTAATGGATATTCACGTGCAATCAAATCGGTTACCAACATGCTAACTCTGGGGTCAGAATGGCTGACTAAAAGACGATCGATCTTGAACTCAGTTTGATCTGCCTGCTGTTCATATGCTTCCAAAATAATATTATGGACTTCATTTTTGCTGCTAAGATTGTCTTGCCTTAATTCATGAATAATGTATTGTGCGACTGTTGCCTCTTTTCTCTCTTCGCCCATTTGCACTTCTCCTAAAGAGAGATGCCCATATTTTAAAAGACAGCGCAATACTTCTCGTTCTTCAGTTTCAAGCGGATAGCTGGCATTTGGTTGCACAGTAGTGGCTGCACCTTTTTTGGGAGAGCTGGTTTGGGCTGCTCTTTGTTGGCGAATAAATCCAGTACCACTCTGTTTGTTTTTGAGTTTGGCAACTTCTTCAAACAACATCTGTTCTTCCACTTCCATTTGGGTGCTGCACTCTTTTACATATACCGAACGTACTATGGGATCGGGGATGACCGATATGGTGCGTACAATATCTTGAATTAGTTGTGCACGCTTAATAGGATCACCTTCACTCTCTTTAAGTAGGAGGGAGGTCTTGAAGCGGATGAAATCTGTTTCGTTTTCCTGGATATACTTTAGTAGTTTATCGCCGCCCATCTTTTTTGCAAAGGAGTCTGGGTCTTCACCATCGGGAAGAAGAAGAACTTTCACATTCATCCCTTCTTCAAGGATCAAATCAATCCCACGCAACGAAGCGTTGATTCCAGCGCTGTCGCCATCGTAAATAATAGTTACGTTGGGCGAAAAGCGAGCCATCAACCGAATTTGATCTGCTGTTAGTGCGGTTCCAGATGATGCCACAACATTGGTTACCCCCGCCTGATGAAAGGAGAGAACATCGGTGTATCCTTCTACCAGATAGGTTTTGTCTTGACGCACCATTTCCTGACGGGCGAGATAAAGCCCGTAAAGAACTCTGCTTTTGTGATAAATTTCGGATTCGGGAGAGTTGAGGTATTTTGCTGCTTTGGCATCGGTTTTCAGGATACGTCCGCCAAAGGCGATCACTTTTCCAGATAGACTGTGAATGGGAAAGATGACTCTTCCTCTAAACCGATCCGCTTTGTAATCATCCCGTACGATGGAAAGGCCTGATTTTTCAAGAAACTCCAGTTTGTAGCCATGCAGTTGAGCTTGATTGGTTAGTGCATCGCGCTGTTCGGGCGAATAGCCCAGCTGAAACTTCTTAATGGTCTCATCTTTAAAACCACGCTGTTTGAAATAGCCCAATCCTACCGATTGTCCTTCATCGGTTTCATATAGCGTTTTCGTGAAGTACTTAGCAGCATATTCGGTAACAATCATCATGCTTTCGCGCTCGTTCCGTTGTGCCTGCTCTTCTGCCGTAACTTCTTTTTCTTCTATGGGAATATGAAATTTTGCTCCCAGCAAGCGAATGGCTTCCACAAATGAAATTTGCTCATGTTCCATGAGGAAGTTTACCGCATTTCCACCTTTACCGCATCCAAAACACTTGAAAATACCTTTGTGTGGCGCTACCGTAAACGATGGGGTTTTTTCGTTATGGAACGGGCAGTTGCCAATGAAGTTTACCCCTCTTTTTTTAAGATTGACAAACTCCGAAATCACCTCTGTGATTTGGCTCTGTGCAGTTTCCATTATGCGATCAACCGTGGCTGGATCAATCATCGTTTACTTTTATTTTTTTTATTTTAAAATATGGACATTTGTCCATCATCTTCTTTATACCCCTTTGAAGGTTTCTCTTCCTCTTCCTCTTCTTTCTTTTCTTCCACTTTTTTCTCTGGCAGAATTAGGGGTTCCAACTCATTTATTTTTGACACCTGATGGGTCGTGAGTCTTTTACCTATGGCTTTTACCCCTTTTACGTTGATGAATTCTGCTACTTCTACAATCTCTTTCTCACGATCTTTGTCTTCGCCTCCGAATTTTATTTCCAAGCGAGGATAGTCAACTTTTGTTAATCGTACCAAGCGTGATTTGTCATTTTCGCCTATAAAACTTTGGGGTTTGCTAACCACTTCTGTTTGAAAGCGCTTGATGTAATAGTAGTTTCTATCGGCATCAAAATAAGCTGCTGACCAG
Organism: uncultured Alkaliflexus sp.; assembly: GCA_964544795.1. Taxonomy (GTDB): domain Bacteria; phylum Bacteroidota; class Bacteroidia; order Bacteroidales; family Marinilabiliaceae; genus CAZHHH01. Next base: position 6,743 of record CAZJDS010000078.1, read on the forward strand.
ACTGTCTCTTCATCAAATTTCTCTACAATCAAAACATCCTCAGGATAGTGGTTGGATAAATCAAAGTTTGTTTGATAGAACTCGCCTTTTTTGGTTATTACTAAGATGCTGTCTTCGTTGTGAAATTCGCCTAAATAAGATCCTCTTCCATCTGCATTAAGTCGTAACACTTCAGGTTCAAACCATATTTTTCGACCGCCAAGTGTGGATTCTCCTTTTCGTTTCAGAACGATTCTTTGTATAGCGTGTTTTGTGAGAATATTTCCTTGCGCTCCTCTACCTTTCACAGCTAATTCGCTCATATCGTAATCAAAAATCAGATTTCGTATGCGTGGTTTCGGACGAAGCGTGATTTTTAATATTTCCGCTTCACCATTGGGATTAGCACTAAAATAGACGACTTCAGACTTGGCTGAGCCGCGTGTTAGATCGTATTCTCTGTCGCGCGTAACACCAGTTACAGCAAAACGTTTTACATAGGTATTTCCGTTTTTTCCATCACGATATGCTGCGTTGTAAATAGTTCGTTTATCATTCCTTTTGAAGATGGCTATATGTATTATGTCTTTTCCTACAAAGGCTTTTTCTTGTACTTTGTTGACGATGTACCGTCCGTCTTTGTAAAATATAATTACATCATCAATAGCCGAGCAGTCACAAATAAATTCATCTTTCCTGAGAGAAGTTCCTATGAAACCTTCCTCTCTGTTAATGTATAACTTTTCGTTTTTAACAATCACCTTGGAAGCTTCAATGTTTTCAAAGCTTCTGATCTCTGTCTTACGAGGGAATTTCTTTCCGTATTGCTTCTTCAGCTGTTTGAAGTAGTTGATGGAGAAAGGAATGATGTTCTGCAGGTTATGTTCTACTTGCTCCATCTCCTCTTCCAATGAAATAAGTAGTTCGTCGGCTCTGTTCCCATCGTAGCGAGAGATCCTTTTGATCTTTATCTCTGTCAATTTTACGATGTCTTCACGAGTTACTTCACGACGAAGTTTATCTTTAAAGGGTTTTAATCCATGATCAATGGTTTGGATGATCGCTTCAAAAGTCTCACACTCTTCAATTCGTTGATAGATTTTATTTTCAATAAATATCTTCTCCAAGGATGACATGTGCCAAGCTTCTATTAGCTCTTCCAACTCTATTTCCAACTCGCGCGTGAGAAGGTGAACAGTATGGTTTGTGTTGTGTTTCAATATTTCCGAAACACCAATAAAGCAAGGTTTATTGTCACGAATCAAACAGGAGTTGGGGGATATAGATACCTCACAATCTGTGAATGCATAAAGGGCATCAATGGTTTTATCGGGTGATGAGCCAGCAGGTAGGTGGATCATTATCTCCACGTTCTGCGCTGTGTTATCGTCTATTTTTCGGATTTTAATCTTTCCTCTTTCTACTACTCTAAGAATTGACTCGATTAGCGTGGAAGTGTTCTTTCCAAAAGGAATATCAGAGATGACCAAGGTTCTTGCGTCAACTTTACTGATCTTGGCTCTTACTTTAACTGCCCCTCCTCTTAACCCGTCGTTGTAGCGCGAAACATCTATGGTTCCTCCTGTTGGGAAATCAGGGTACAATTCAAATGGTTCTCCCTTGAGGTGGTTAATGGAAGCATCTATGAGTTCATTGAAGTTGTGTGGTAAAATTTTTGAAGCCAATCCCACTGCAATCCCTTCCACTCCTTGCGTTAAAAGCAAAGGGAATTTTACAGGCAACGTGATGGGTTCTTTATTTCGACCATCATAGGTGGGTTTCCACTCGGTGGTTTTTGGATTAAAGACAACCTCTTGTGCAAATTTAGTCAGTCGTGCTTCAATATAACGAGGTGCAGCTGCTCCATCGCCTGTGTAGATGTTCCCCCAGTTACCTTGTGTGTCTATGAGGAGATCTTTCTGTCCGATTTGCACCATGGCATCGCCAATAGAGGCATCGCCGTGAGGATGAAATTGCATCGTAAAACCAATCACGTTGGCCACTTTGTTATACCGTCCATCGTCCATGCGACGCATCGCATGGAGGATTCTACGTTGTACTGGCTTTAGCCCGTCATTGATATGTGGAACAGCCCTTTCGAGTATTACATAAGAGGCATAATCTAAAAACCAAGAACGATACATGCCTTGTAACGGAGTGATTTTTGGCGCATCTATATTTTCATTGGAAGCATCTTGCTTAGGAGTTGACTCTTCGGGAAGTTCTGCTTCGTTTTCGTCAAACAAATTATCGTCGTTCATGATAAGTTGAATCTTTTTTACCAGTTCAGTATATTTCTAATTTAGAGCATCTCCTCATCAACCACTAAGTTGTCGATGATAAAAAGTTGTCTGTCGGGCGTGTTTTTACCCATGTAAAATTCGAGCAACTCTTTGGCAGCATCCTCTTTCTTCATTCTCACTTGATCCAACCGAATATCTTTGCCAATAAAATTTTGGAATTCATCGGGCGAGATCTCTCCTAAACCTTTAAAACGAGTTATTTCTGGGTTGGCTCCCAGATTTTTTAAAGCGTCCAATCGCTCTTCTTCCGTATAACAATAACGGGTTTCCTTTTTATTGCGGACTCTGAATAGAGGTGTTTGTAGAATATATAGATGCCCATTTTTTACCAATTCTGGAAAGAATTGCAAGAAGAAGGTAATCAGCAGCAATCGTATGTGCATACCGTCCACATCAGCATCCGTAGCAATTATTACATGATTGTAGCGCAACGATTCCAATCCATCCTCAATATTTAGAGCGGCCTGTAAAAGGT
>CAZJDS010000079.1:0-9325 GCA_964544795.1 uncultured Alkaliflexus sp.
AAACAATTACACGTATTTACATATACTGGATATTTCAACTTTATGTTTTCTCCCGCAGATTTCGCAGATTTCGCTGATTGTTTTCTGCGTTCATCTGCGCGATCTGCGGGAAACAATTACACGTATTTACATATACTGGATATTTCAACTTTATGTTTTCTCCCGTAGATTTCGCAGATTTCGCTGATTGTTTTCTGCGTTCATCAGCGCGATTTGCGGGAAACAATTACAACGTATTTTTAGTAAGGCGAACTTTTATTTTCTATTTATGACGGCTTTTCAGCTCCTTTACCAAATCTTCAATGCGATATCCTTTGTAGGTTAGCAACACGATGAGGTGATAGAGAAGGTCTGCACCTTCATATAAAAAGTTGGTATTGTCGTTGGCCATAGCACCAATAACAGTTTCAATAGCTTCTTCGCCCACTTTTTGAGTAATCCTACGAATGCCTTCGTTGAAAAGGGAGGTAGTATAAGAGCCCTCGGGCATTTCTGCTTTTCGTTTATCTATAAAGTCCTGTAGTTCTTTTAAAAAGATAATTTCCTCTGCTTTATTTTCTTCATCCCAGCAAGTGTCAGAACCTGTGTGGCAGGTTGGCCCAGCTGGATGGCATTTAATGAGAAGTGTATCGTCATCGCAATCAGAAGTAATAGAAACTACATTTAAGAAGTTCCCTGACTCTTCACCTTTTGTCCACAGTCGTTGTTTTGATCGGCTGAAAAAAGTAACGCGTCTTTCTTTTTCGGTTTTTGTAAGTGCTTCTTGGTTCATATATCCCAGCATCAATACTTTGTTGGTGCTTGCATCTTGAATGATAGCTGGGACTAATCCGTCGGATAATTTTGAAAAATCAATTTTCATGAGCTATTATTTGTGTTTTTTGATGGAGTGTTATTTTATATTTTAGGCTATAGTTTTTCCTAACGTACTATTATATTTTCTTTGCGAAGATAATCCTTTAATGCAGGAATAGATATTTCGTTGTAATGAAACACACTGGCTGCTAATGCAGCATCAGCTTTCCCAAGGGTAAAAGCGTCTCTAAAATGCTCCATGGTTCCTGCTCCTCCAGAGGCTATAATGGGAATAGTAAGATCGTCACTGATGCGTGCCAAGGCTTCGTTGGCAAAACCTTGTTTTACGCCGTCGTTGTCCATGCTGGTAAATAGGATTTCACCTGCACCTCTGGTTTCAGCTTCTTTTGCCCAAGAGAACAGCTTCTTGTCGGTGAAAACACGCCCACCATTCACGGTAACTGCCCACTCTCCACCTTGCTCTTCTTTTTTTGCATCAATGGCCACCACGACAAACTGACTTCCAAAGTTTTTAGCAATTTGGTCTATTAATTCTGGAGTACGAACTGCTGAAGAGTTGATGCTAATTTTGTCTGCTCCTGCATTTAAAAGAGCTTCCACATCTTTTAGTTCGCTGATGCCACCTCCTACGGTAAACGGAATGTTTATGTGGCGAGCTATTCGCTCCACCAGATCCACAAAGGTTTTTCTACCTTCATGAGTAGCGGTAATGTCGAGGAAAACCAATTCGTCGGCTCCCTGTTCAGCATAAGCTGCAGCCAGTTCTACAGGATCGCCTACTGTTTTTAACTCTACAAACTTTATTCCTTTAACAGTCATGCCATCTTTTATATCCAGGCATGGTATAATGCGTTTTGCAACCATTTGTTATGTGATTTTTATAAGGGATTTTTCAGTGTGTTGTAAATTTCTTTTTCAATCAAGTCAATCAATTCAGAAACTGGTTTAAAGAGAGGTTTTACAGAATCATTGTCATAATCAAAGATATTATCGTAATCACCTTTTTGTCGCCAATCGAATAATTCAGCTAAAACTTCAGCGGCCTCAAATGTTTTGTGAGCTGATTTTATACGATGCTTTGCATACTCAATTCTTTCTTCATTTGTCATATCCAGAGACCTTCTTGAGATACATTGTGATAAAATGGCGTAATTCGTTGTTTGGTTTGCCAATCACTTTTTGAATAAACAAAAACAGAAAATGCTTCTCCAGTTTCTAATTCTAAATCATAAAGTTTATCTCGAAACTTTCTTTCTGTCATGAGATTTGTAGAATATTCAGTTAAAATTAATATGTCCCAATCTGAATCTTTCTTCTCATCTCCGCGCGCACGAGATCCATATAGAATTACATCAGTTGTTGGATCAATTGTATTGATGTAATCTCTAATCATTCGAGTTATTTGCTGCGTTTTTGTTTTCATCTTTTAAAGATAATGAAAAGTTCAGGAGTTTTTTTATGTATCCAATAAGTTAATAAGCATTGTTTCTTGATATTGTATAGATCATTTCAACCTACCCAACCATCATCTTCTCCAAATCTTTCATAGTAATATGTCCTTCATATACAGCTTTTCCAAAAATAACTGCGGGCAAACCTGCTTCTGCAAGCGCTTCGATGTCTGCCATGTTGCTTACGCCGCCGCTGGCTATTAAGTAGAGATCGGGGAAGCGTGCCAAAATATCTTTATAGAGTTCAATTGAAGGTCCTTGCAACATACCATCTTTGCTGATGTCTGTGCAAATGGTTTTGGTAACTCCTTTAGTTATATAATCTTCTAGGAAATCGAAAAGATCCAATGTTGAAGTTTCTGTCCATCCTGAAATGGCGATTTTTTTATCTTTAACATCAGACCCAAGAATGATTTTTTCAGCGCCATATTTTTGAATCCAACCAGTAAATTCTTCCGGGTTCTTGACGGCAATGCTACCACCTGTCACCATTTGTGCACCACTTTCAAAAGCAATACGTAGGTCTTCGGTTGTTTTTAGTCCTCCTCCAAAATCAACGATTAGGTCGGTTTTGGAAGCGATGGACTCTAATATTTTATGGTTGATGATATGACCCGCTTTTGCACCATCCAAATCCACCACATGAAGCCGTTTTATTCCATGAGCTTCAAACTCAAGTGCTACCTCCAAAGGGTTTTCGTTGTATATTTTCTTTGTGTCGTAGTCGCCTTTGCTTAATCTTACGCATTTGCCATCAATGAGGTCAATGGCTGGAATCAGTTCAATATTTGGTTTAGTCATAAATCAAAAACTTATAATTTCAGAAAATTTTTTAAAATTCTTTCTCCAACAGGGCCACTCTTTTCGGGGTGAAACTGTGTGGCAAAAAAGTTGTTGTGCTGTACTGCTGAGCTGAAAGATGTTCCGTAATCAGTAGTGCTTATTGTCTTCAACCCTTTGGGCATGTAGTAACTATGTACAAAATAGACATACTCACCTTCTAACGAGGAATCAAAAAGATCGCTTTTCAGGTCATAAATTCGGTTCCATCCCATGTGAGGGATTTTTAAGTGATGAAGATCTTCTTTGTTGATTTGAAACTTGACGACCGATTCATTGAAAATGCTTAAGCCGTCGGTATTTCCTTCTTCACTGTGTTTACTCATCAGCTGCATTCCTAAGCAGATGCCCAATACAGGTTTTGTAATGGTCGGAATGATTTCCGATAGCCCCGTTTTATTTAAATATTCCATAGTAGTGCTTGCTTCGCCCACACCTGGAAAAACAACTTTGTCTGCTCTTGCTATCTTTTCTCTGTCATCTGTTATTTCTGCATTCTGCCCCATTCGTTTCAAAGCATTGCTTACCGAACGGATGTTGCCTGCATTATATTTTATAATAACAATGTTCTGTTTGGACATCCTCTTTTTATTTGTGGGATGGGAATATACTATTCAAATTGTTACGAACCGATCTGTTTTAACTCATTATCAATAAAAAACGATGGTTTTGTTTTTATAGATTAATGTTTTTCTGTTCACATGCGCCATTACAGCTCTTGAAAGTACGATTTTTTCCACATCTCTCCCTTTTTCAATAAGTCGATCGATGCTGTCGTGATGGCTTATATGTGCTACATCTTGTTCAATAATGGGACCCGCATCTAAATCTGAAGTAACATAATGACTGGTTGCACCAATAATCTTAACGCCTCTCGCATGCGCTGCATGATAGGGTTTAGCTCCAATAAATGCAGGCAAAAACGAGTGATGAATGTTGATGATTCTCTCTGGATAGGCTTCTACGAAACTGGGCGAAAGAATTTGCATATATCTGGCCAAAACGATAAAATCTATATTGTGCTCTTTAAGAAGTTGGATCTCTTTTTTCTCTTGTTCTTCTTTATTAGCCGCAGTGATTGGGATGTGGATATAAGGAATTCCAAACTTTTTCACTACCTGCTCCATGTCTGGGTGGTTGCTTATGACCAATGGAATTTCAGCCTTTATTTCTCCACTTTGATAACGTGCTAAAATGTCGTACAAACAATGTGACATTTTAGAAACAAAAATAGCCATGCGTGGAATTTCATCCGAAAAATTCAGTTTCCATTTCATCTTACAAGGGGCTGCTATTGAATATTCAAAAGCAGAAGAGATCTGTTCTCGAGTTAATTGGAAGCCATCCAGTTCCCACTCAAGTCTCATGAAAAAGCGCTTTTCATCTCGATCTGTGTGTTGGTCTAATCCAACTATGTTGCCGTTATTGCGATGGATAAAATCGGTAACTCTTGCTACAATGCCTCTTTGGTCAGGACAATGAATTCTTAAAACAGCTGTTTCGCTGTGATTTTTTCCCATGATAAATGATATTGTTGACAAAAATAACGAAAAATTGTGGAGCTGTATGAGAATCAGCTTTAAAACTATTGAATATTAATCTTCCAGAAAATAAAGTAACGTTTTTAAAAATAAATCCTGTTGTTCAGCATGCACCCAGTGACCTGCATTCGGAATGGTGACCACTTGTGCTTGTGGAAAAAACTTATTCAATGCCATATTATCTTCATCCCTGAAATAGGAAGAATTTTCTCCCCTAATAACAAGTACAGGAGCAGACTTAAAGGGAGTGAAATTCTCAAGGTCAGAAAAGCCGTCCATAATCTCTGAAAGATTTTCAGCTAAAGCTTTTAAATTTAATTGCCATTTGAACTTTCCTTTAGAAGTTCGTTTTACGTTCTTCAAAAGAAACTGGCGAAGCTGACGTGATGGAAATTGTGATTTCCATTGTTCTTCAATCTCCTTACGACTCTCCATTTTATCAAGCTCTAAATCTTGCATAGCCTTTATGATTCCCTCATGGTTGGTCGGCTCTTCGCCAAAGTTGGAAGTGCGCCCATAATTTTTGGGAGCTATATCAACAATCACCAAATGCTCTACTATTTCAGGATATTTTAGAGCTAATCGCATCACAGATTTTCCTCCCATGGAGTGACCAATCAATATTACCTTTCCGCTTGTTTTGGTTTTTATAAGTTGATACAAGTCCTCGGCCAGTAGGGTGTAATTATGCTCCTTGCTGTGGGGGCTTTTGCCATGATTTCTCTGATCGGGAATAATAATCTTAAACTTATCTTCTAAGCCAGATGCTATAGAAAGCCAGTTATCTGAAGCACCATAAAGCCCGTGAACAATAATTACTTCTCTCTTCCCGACGCCCATTTGTCGGCTGAATAACTCCATTTCTACTTAATTTTAATTAATTGATCTTGGTAGAGCTGTATCGTTTTTTCTAATCCCATGTAGAGCGCATCCGATATTAATGCGTGACCAATTGAAACTTCTTTAAGAAATGGAATTCTCTCACTAAAAAACCTCAAGTTTTCAAGACTTAAATCATGCCCAGCATTTACCTTAATTCCCAGCTTGTTAGCCAGATTTGCAGCTTCTACAAACGGAGCTATAGCAGCTTCCCTATCTTTAAGGTAGTTGTCGGCATAAGGTTCTGTGTAAAGTTCGATGCGATCAGTGCCAGTATCAACTGCACTTTCGATAAACTCAAGGGTGGTATCCACAAAAAGCGAAGTCCGAATACCTACTTCCTTCAATTCAGCAACAATTTCTTTTAAAAACGATTTGTGCTGTGTGGTATTCCATCCTGCATTTGAAGTGATTGCCTCTGGCGGATCAGGCACTAAGGTGACCTGGTGAGGGTGTACGCTTTTTACTAGTGCCATAAATTCAGGTGAAGGGTATCCTTCAATATTAAATTCAGTTTTTATCACCCCTTTAATATCGTATACATCTTGCCTGGTAATGTGTCTTTCATCAGGACGTGGATGAACGGTAACTCCATCACCTCCAAACAACTGCACATCTATGGCAGCTTGAAGAACATTAGGCATATTACCCCCGCGTGAATTGCGCAATGTGGCAATTTTATTTATGTTTACACTAAGTTTAGTCATTTTCGGTATTTAATTTGTAAGTAGTTTAGCAATAAACCATTAATCAAGTAACTTTGTTTATTGTTATAGAACTTGTTTTAAGTTGTAGAACAGCTCTTACAGGAACTTGTAAAGTTATCAAATATTTCCTTTATTCAGAATATATTATGTTAGCACGCAATTTAATATCAGATATAATCCCCGTTTTGAAAACTTCTGATTCTGGTCAGGATGCTCTAAACTGGATGGAAGCTTTCCGGGTTTCTCACTTTCCTATTGTCAATAATAAAGTATTTTTAGGTTTAATTTCCGATTCAGATATCTATGATTTAAATTCTGCTAATGAACCATTGGGAAATCATACTTTATCCTTGATGAAGCCTTATGTTTTAGAACATCAGCATATTTATGATGTAATGGAGCTGTCGGCGCGATTAAAGTTAAGTTTGATACCTGTTTTAAACAGCAAAAAAGAATACAAAGGAGTTATTACTCAGCAGGATTTGGTGCATCATTTTAGCGATTTGTTGGCTGTACATACTACTGGTGGTCTGTTACAAATCGAGGTGGGGCTGAGAGATTATGCACTATCTGAAATTGCTCGAATAGTTGAAGATGAGAATAGCAAAATTTTAAGCTTATATCTTAGTCAGGATCATCTTTTGGATAAGTTATATATTACAATAAAGTTAAATCGTAGTGATATGGCTCCAATTATCAGTGCATTTGAGCGATATGGTTATAACGTCAAAGCAAGTTTTGGTAGTAGAGTGGAAGATGATGATAAGGCCATGAGAAACTACGAGTCTTTACTTCGCTATTTGAATGTTTAACTATTTATTTGCAGATTGTTAAAATTTGTTTTTTCAGGTGGTTGTAGAGATTGTTTTTTTGAAGAATACGGTCAAAATGATATATTCTTTCAAATATTTTGGGTCTATGAATAATCGATGACTATAATTTGAGGATGAGCTTGAATAGTTGTGGCAGAGATAAAGAGGCAAACTTACAAAAAATCGATTGAGCCAGATGATGCATACGCTAAGAAAACACGCCCTCTTGCTTTTGTCGATATTGGCTTCTTCTGTACATGCAGCAGAGATTCCTCAACTGCTTTTAACGAAGTTTCGTTTGGTTTCTGAAGTAACCTTGGTGGGCAATTATAAAACAAAGCGTGAAGTTATATTCTCCGAACTTTTGTTTAAAGAAGGGGGCTATATTGAAAACAGTGAACTTCTGGAAGTAATTCAGAGAAGTAAAGAAAATCTTCAAAACACTTCTCTTTTCAATAGGGTGGAAATTACCTACTATTTTCCCACAATAAATACCATTGAAATTAATATTAAGGTTGAAGAGCGTTGGTACTTGTGGGTATTTCCGCTTTTTGAAGCTGAAGGTAGAAATTTTGCAGATTTCTTACGAACTAATGATGGAGGCAATTTTAACTATGGTATCTATCTAAAACATGCTAATTTTAGTGGTCGTCGTGATCAGCTTAAACTTAGATTTATTACAGGATACCGCACTCAGGCTATTTTAGAATATCTGAATCCAGCACAAAATCAGAAGTCAGGCTGGGGGGCAAAAGCTATTTGGTATATGTATGATAAAATGGCTTATTCTACTGTTGATGATCAACAGGTTTTTTTAAAAACTTCGGGTCATCAGTTGTTGCGTGAAATGTCCCTTCACTGGTCTTATAATTATCGATATCATTTGGATCACTACCACAACGTTACTTTCTCCTATTATGATATTTCAGCCGCAGATAGCCTTCTCATACTAAATCCAGAATACTTACCTGAGGGAAAAACTGAAGCAAGAACTTTAGATGTGCAATATGTGTATAGTTTTGATCGACGCGATTCCAAAACGTATCCATTAAATGGTTACAATAGCGAATTTTTTTTTTCACGGCGTGCCCTCACCACAAGTGGTGACTATGCAGGTTTTACACGAATTGAACTGGAAGCTTCCTATCAGATGCCATTGTTGAATCGGTTTTATGGGAAATCAGATATCAAAGCATCCTTTATTGATCAAAATAGAGTTCCTTACTTTTATCGATCGGGATTGGGGTATAATGAATATATAAATGGCTTTGAATACCGAGTAATAGATGGAACCACTTTTGGTGCTTTAAAAAACAAGCTGCTATTTGAGCTTCTGCCCAGACGCGACTTGTTGTTAAACTGGATGCCATTAAAACAATTTTCAAGAATACATTACGCACTATACTTAAAGGGTAATTTGGATGTAGGGTACGTTTATAATAAATACCCAGATTCTAAAAACCACATGGTCAACTCCTTCTTATTAGGGTATGGTTTTGGTCTTGACTTGGTAACATTTTACGATCAGATTTGGAGCATAAACTATTCTTTTAATAACTTCGGCGATCGTGGATTCTATTTTCATCTAAATTTGGTGCTTTAAAATAGATTTTTTTAAGAGGTTAGGGGGATATATATTTGTTAAAGCAAAAAAAAATGAAAGTTGCAGTTTTTGGAAAACAGTTTAGTACGGCTTTTTATGACAAGTGCAAACTTCTGTTTGATTGTTTTCATCAGTTAGATGTTGAGGTCATTGTTTATGCTCCCTTTGTTGAATTTATTGAGCAGATAGCTAATGTACGCACACAGGCATCAGGTACTTTCTCTTCTTTTAAAAATTTGCCCGATTGTGAAATGCTTTTTAGTATAGGAGGAGATGGAACTTTTCTTGAAGCTGTCTCCATGGTGCGTGATCGTAATATTCCTATGGTTGGAATCAATAGTGGGAGATTAGGTTTTTTGGCCGATATTGCAATGGATGATTTGCCAGAGGCTATTCATGAAATCTTAAAAGGGAAATACACAATTCGTCAATTAGAGTTGCTTTCTCTAACTTCAGATAAAAGTTGTTTTGGGAACATCAATTTTGCGCTAAACGAATTGGCTATTCACAAGCAGGATACGGCCTCTATGATTACTGTGCATGCGTATATCGATGGTGAGTTTTTAAACTCCTACTGGTCAGATGGACTTATTATTTCCACACCAACGGGTTCTACCGCCTACTCCCTCAGCGTTGGAGGACCTATCATGCATCCTATGTCTGGTGGTTTTGTAAT
>CAZJDS010000080.1:0-9222 GCA_964544795.1 uncultured Alkaliflexus sp.
GCACCAAGAACCTATACGATTTTATACGTGATTCTTTCTACGTATTTCTGCGTAGATTCCAATGAGTATAGTGAAGGAAATGGCGGTTCTACTTACGACATCTGCTATCAAAAGCTTGTTGAATGAATAGGAAGGGTAGCGGGAGTGATAGGTTTCAAGGGGTGGAGTGTGATCTTTCTTTCTATTAGTTTACCACTAAATCTAAAAGAGACTAAGTTACTTCGCTATACTTTATGTGCTTGTGAGTTTTTCCAAAGCAACATATTAATCCCGCAATTAATGACAATTTATTGTTGTTTTTGAACTTTTATCTATAAAAATGTAATATTTTGTTATATTTATAGGGTATTTATGGGCATATTTACCTTAGCTATTTAATCATCTTGCAGTGTAATATAATTTCTCAGATTATGAATCAAGCCTTTCCCTTTTTGCTGCTATGGTTATTTTTATGGTTTTCTGTTTCGTCTGCATCAGAAACACGCATCGATTCTCTACAAATCGTGCTACAGGACTCTAGGCTTACTGATGCTGAGAAATTGACATACTATGAGTTGTTGGGTGCCGAGTTTGAAAACATTTATCAGGCTGCCGAAGCTGCTGAAGCCTATCAACAGGCTGTAACATTATGCCGTGAATCGGAAGATATAGGAGATAAACTTTCGATATTATTATACCGATATTCTATGATGGCAACGTATGCAGGCGATTACGACAACGCTATTTCAGCATTAGACGAAATATTAGAGCAAACGGAGCTTTATCCAAACGAAACATTGCGAGCTCGTACCCTGATGCAAACGGGAATGGTCTATTTCTTTCAACAAAAATGGGATCAGGCGCTTTACTTCTACCAGCAAGCGTTGAATGCTGCTGAAAACTTAAAAAACAAAGAAGGAATATCCATTGCCTACAACAATATTGCAAATATTTATCAAAAAAAACATCAACCCCAACAAGCTTTTGACTACTATAACAAAGCACTAAAAATACAACGTGAACTTGCCGACAGCGCTTCTATGTGCAACTGCCTGATGAATATTGCAACCAATCATCTGGAACAAAATCACCTAAAAGAGGTTTCAGAGGCTTTGGACGAAGCGTTGGATATTGCTGAAAAAATTGGCGACAACGAGATCATTGCTTTGTGTTACATGCACCTGGGAGTTTTTTTTTCTAAAACAGGAAAACTGGAGAAAGCGAATGAAATGTTTCATCGTGCCGAAAAACTATCCCTGGAAACAGGGTACGATAGGGTAAGGCAAGAGATATTGCAGACTGCAAGTAATATCTATCTGGCAGCAGGAGATTATAAGTTGGCATACGAATATCTTGAAAAGTCGCAAATTTTGGCTGATATGTTGATGAACCAGAAAATGTTGGAAAAAACGCAGGAGTTTGAAATTCAATACAAAAGCAAGGAAAATAAATCTGAATTGGCCTTGTATAAACAGAAGTTGAAAACCTCGTATCAGCAACAAACTTTTCTTGCCGTTATTTTATTGTTGCTCACAATTCTTGTTGTTACGCTTGTTGTCAACCGAAGACGGAGCCGTACAAAGAACAGAAAACTCAAAGAGCTGAACGAAACCAAAGACAAACTTTTTTCCATCATATCACACGATTTGAAAAGCCCCGCTATTGCACAAAAGGTAGCTGTGGACACTATGATTCAGCAAGCGGAAAAATATGATACCGAAACACTGACGATGCTGAATGCTTTCAACCATGCTACAGAGTCGCAGCTAGAGTTATTGCAAAACTTATTGAATTGGGCCAACATGCAGACAGGTAAAATGACCTACAACCCGATATCGTTTAATCTTTGTGATACCATTGGCAAAAACTTGGAGTTGTATGCTGTATCGGCAAAAAACAAAGGTTTACAATTCATTTCCGATTTACCCAAAAACTGTTTAGTGCAAGCCGACCGGCAAATGATAAATACCGTTGTTCGCAACCTGCTTAACAATGCAGTGAAGTTCTCCGAGCCAAATGGGGTTATTTATGTGGCTGTTTCCAGTCACGATAATTTTACCCGCTTTTCTATAAGCGATAAGGGTGTGGAAATGTCGCAGGAACAGATAGATGAGTTGCTCGTTAGTGGAAAAAGCAAATCGAAAGACGGCACGCAGGGAGAAAAAGGTAGCGGTTTGGGATTGATTATATGTAAAGAGTTACTCGAAAAGAACAACAGCCAACTTGAAATAGAAAGTCGTGAAAACAAAACTACTTTTTCTTTTAATTTACCAAAGCTATGATTCCATTGTCCTCAACCCGCATTGTTCTGGTAGATGACCATGCTCTCTATCGTATGGGCCTGCGCACAACCATTGCTGCAATGGATGCTCAACTTACTATTATCGGAGAATGTGGTTCGGGCAGCGAGTTTACACGATTGCTGCAGCAAAACAACTTGCCCGACTTGGTGATACTCGACATCTGCCTACCCGACGATAGCGGCATAGCTATTGCCCGCCGACTGAAAAATGACTACCCACACATCAAAATTATTATGCTCTCCTCGGAAGTTTCACCAGAAACGGTTGAAGAGTTACTTGAAATTGATGTGGAGGGTTATTTGAGTAAATTGGCACAAATGGCCGATGTGGAAAAAGCAATTCGCACTGTAATTTCGGGAAACCATTACTACGGACAAAGCGTAGCAAAAATTATGTACGATGTTTATTTGGAGAAAACAGGCATAACACCGAAAAAAAAACTATTTTCTTCAAGTGAAGAAACTCTATTTACCCCACGTGAAATCGAAATCATACAACACTTATGTGACGGGTATTCTGCTAAAGAAGTGGGCGACAAACTTGATGTGAGCCACCGCACCATTGAAACGCACCGAAATAACATTTTACGAAAACTCGGATTCAACAACACTGCTGAGTTGATAAAGTATGCCGTGAAGCAGGGGATAGTGGAATGGATTTAAGTCTGTTCAAAAACTGAGTTTTAAACGGTTCATAAAATATTAAATTACTGTTCAAAATGCTTTTGTGATCATAAGTCTTCGGTTGATATGCTTTTAGTTATTCGACTGTTGCTAACTCCTTCTTTTATTCATTCTGATAGGTTTCACTGAAGTCTATTAGCCGTTGCCCAATTCTCATATACGATTTACCAAATTTATTTTATTCCAACGATTTTTGAATAATGGTAAAAGTCAACTTGATATAAAGAATTGAATAGTATGCATCACCTGTTCAACCAATTGTCGAATATTCTTTTTGGCTACTTCCTTCTTCATCGCCTCCTCCAACGAACAAGGTCCATTTGTAACTGCATACACAGATAAAAAGCCTAGCTTATTCAAAATTTCTGGCTCCTCTACACTGCCTCCAATAGCAATAACTGGTATGCCATACCGACGAGCAATCGCAAGTACACCAGTTGGGGTTTTTCCGTGTTTAGTTTGGGCATCCAACTTCCCCTCTCCCGTAAAAACAAGTTGGGTAACTGCCAAATAACTATCAAACTCTACAGCTTCCATAACTATCTCAATGCCAGATTTTAGTTCAGCATCTAAAAAAGCTAAAAATGCACCTCCTAGCCCACCCGCAGCACCCGATCCTGGAATACTATTTAAATCTATTTGTTTTAGTTTAATAACCAATTCCCGAAAACTCTCCAGCCCAGAATCTAGTTTTTGCACCATTTTAGCATCAGCTCCTTTCTGAGAGGCATAAACATAAGCAGCACCATCTGACCCAGAAAAAGGACTGGTAACATCACAAGCAACGACAAAACGAGCCTCTCTTACTGCCGAAATTACTTGTCTCTCATCTACGGTAACAATTTGTGCCAAGGACTGTCCACCATCAAGAACTTCAATCCCATTACTATCTAGAAAACGATAGCCCAAAGCTCGTAACATACCCGTCCCAGCATCATTTGTAGCACTGCCTCCAATACCTATTATGAAGTCACGACAACCTCGCCCAAGCGCATCTTTTATCATCTCTCCAGTACCATAAGTGGAAGTAATCCAAGGATTGTACTCCTTTGGTGATAACAGAGTAAGTCCACTTGCAGTGGCCATCTCTATTACAGCGGTTTTCCCTTTATTTATAATACCATAAGTTGCTTCAACCACTTGCATTAGCGGATTATGTGCACGAACCGTAATTTCTTGTCCACCGCAGGCATTTAAAATTACTTCATATGTACCCTCGCCGCCATCAGCCAAAGGTATTCTTAAAGTTTTACAATTAGGAAGAACTGAAAGAACACCTTCTTCAATCGCTTCAGCCACCTGCAATGATGTAAGAGAACCTTTAAAAGAATCAGGGGCGATAACAATTTTAAACATATTGAAAAAATAGATTAAGTGAGGATATTAAAGTTAACTAGAATTAATAAACAACGCCAAATTTCGTGGAGAACTTGTTTAAAGACCAAAGATATATTAGGTCAGTGATAACTGGGATAAACCCACTTCTTAGAACAAAAAAAAACAATAAAAAAATCGTCCCGCATAATTACGCAGAGACGATTTAAATACAATACAATTGAGAAAAGATTACATCACTAATTTGTATCCTTTTCCATGTACATTTAAAATTTCAACTGAAGGATCTGGTCTTAGATGCTTGCGTAATTTGGTGATATAAACATCCATACTGCGCGCATTGAAGTAGTTATCATCTACCCAAATGGTTTTTAGCGCAAAATTTCGCTCTAAAACTCTATTGGCATTGTTACATAGAAGCTTAAGTAATTCTGATTCTTTGGTGGTTAATTTCGTCATCGAATCACCATCGATCAATTGCTGCTTTTGAGTATCAAAGGTAAATTTTCCGATTTGATAAACATCTTGAGTTGCCAAAGTACCTTTAGTACGTCGCAGAATTGCTTCAATTCTAAACAACAACTCTTCCATGCTAAAAGGTTTGGTGAGATAATCATCTGCCCCAATCTTGAAACCTTGGAAAATATCGTCTTTCATAGACTTAGCCGTCAAAAATATGATTGGCACTTCAGTATTAACCATGCGTATTTCCTTTGCAAGAGTAAACCCATCTTTTTTAGGCATCATCACATCAAAAATACAAACATCGTACTTGTTGCTCATAAAAGCTTCGTAACCAGCCTCGCCATCCAGCATTAGGTCGGTATCATAGCCTTTAGCCACTAAATACTCTCTGAGTAACATGCCCAGATTTTCATCGTCCTCGGTCAGGAGAATTTTATATTCTTTTTCCATTCCTTACTGCTTTTAAGGGGTATAAAAATTTCAAATTTGGTTCCAACATTTACTTCGCTTTCAACATTAATATGGGCTCCGTGATCATCTAACACTTTTTTCACATAAGCCAATCCAAGTCCAAAGCCTTTTACATTATGAACATTACCAGTAGGCACTCGATAAAACTTCTCAAAGATACGTTTTAAATTTTCTTTTGTTATACCTAATCCATTATCTTGTATCAAAATAACTAATCCTGTAGGTCGATTCCAAGTCTTAATCTTTATCACTGGAACACCTCTTCGATACTTGAATGCATTATCTAACAAATTGAATATCATGTTGGTAAAATGCATCTCATCTACATCCACCCAAGGCTGTTTCGCATCTAAGCGTTCAATTAACTTCCCTTTATCTGATTCAACTTTTAATCTAAAAGAGTTGGCTACACTATGAACCAACTCATTAATATTTATGGTTTTCGCATTGAACTCAGAGTTATCTTTGTCAAAGATAGCCATTTGCAGGACTTTTTCAACTAAAAAACCCAAACGTTTACTTTCATCATGAACAATACCCGAAATATGCTCTAATGTTTTAGGAGATTTAGAAACTCCTCCATCCTTTAACATTTGTGATGCTAACGAGATGGTAGAAATGGGTGTTTTAAATTCATGCGTCATATTATTAATGAAATCATTCTTTATTTCATCTAAATTTTTCTGTCTAACTATAATTACCAAAGTAAGTATGGAGAGAAAAATCATCACAAGGGTGAAAAATACAGTAGGCAAAACCAATCCCATGGATTCCATAATAAATTTAGGTCGCGAAGGAAAATAGACTGAAAGATAATTTGCCTTGGGGTGAAGATCATTTGGGAATAGTTGTTTTTGATAGATAATATTGCTCGCATCTTTATCAAAGCTAGACGTGGAAATGACCAAAACCCCACGCGAATCGTAAACACCAAATTCAAAAGGAAGAGACACTCCGCGCTCATCAAAAACCTGCAACAAAGAAGCATCCATTTCATCTCTTGTAACTCGCTCCTGAATGGGTCGTTCACTGCTAATATAATCCTTCATTATCCTAGCAGAATGTTCATCAATCCTGCTCTGAATCTGAGAATAAATATTTTGTACTACTTGACTAAAGGCATCTGATTTATCATTAAAATTAGATCCAATAAGCTTCCTGTCTTGATAAACCAGAGAGTCTTTATTGTAGGTATAAAATCGAGTGCTAAGTTGATTTCCTTGAATAGAAAAATCTATGGAAATATCGTATTTAAAAAGATCTTCTGGCAATAACTTTTGAGACTGCCCATGAGATGACCTTCTTGATTTTCCAGGCACAGTAGGATAGTTCAATTCCAACTGAGCTCCAAGTTCAGAAGTCTCATTCATTTCGAGCCTATGAACCATTTGATCCATAGCTTGCCGAACCATCTGATCAAAATGATCTTCTTTGATCTCAGCGGCATTTTTAATCCATAGCGTTTGAACATAGATAAGTCCAATTAATGTTATGGCAATTACAAGAATAAGAATTTGGATAAATCTTCTACTCATGCAACAAAAGTAAACTCTAAAAATGAATAACTACGGGCTTTAACAATAATTAACTACACCTCGCTGATAATCAGCTTGATTTATCAAATCAGCTACCGATATCATCAACTATAAATAGAGAAAATGCAATTCATGAAAATAGGAATTTTAACAGATACATACAAGTCAATTAAAACTAAAATATGATAAAAACTGGAGATTAGGCTAACAAAAGTATTGGCTGATTAACAGCAGGATAAAAAACAATTAAATTTAATTGTAAGAAGTGGTATAAATATGAGACACTTTAGATAAAGCGGCATTAGCAGCCTGTTGTTGTGACTCCTTTTTAGAAGTTCCTTTTCCAGTTCCTGTAAGTAATTTATTGATATAGATATGAGAAATAAATGAGCTCTGAGTTTCATCAGAATTGGCGTACTCTTCAGTAACAAAATTGATATCACTTCTGTTTTTTTGTCCCCACTCGATAAGTAGAGATTTATAATTGGAATCACTCTCTACAACATCTTCGAGACCTTCAGTTTGATCAATAATCTGAAGACAAATAAACCGTGCTGCTGCATGATAACCTTTGTCTAAATAAAGAGCCCCTATAAGAGCTTCAAGAGCATCACCGGGGATGTGTGTATTAGCTACATCAGTACATGGCTGTGTTTTGATTAATTCACCCAATCCCATCTTTAGCGCAAGTTGATTCATGTTGACTCTATTAACCACTCGTGAACGAATCTTGGTAAGAACTCCCTCATCCTTATTTGGAAAGCGAATATAGAGTTCATGAGCAACAACTGCTCCTAAAATGGCATCTCCTAAATACTCTAATCTTTCATTGTTCACCAACTGTCCATTATGCTCTTTATTCATCAAAGACTTGTGCATTAAAGCCAATCGGTACAACTCAGGATTGGAAAGAGAAAACCCAGTAACTTTCCGAATTAAAAAATAAAACTTTTTCCCCTTTCGAGGAAAAAGTTTTATAGATGTGATAAATGATTTCAACACAATTTTTATTCAATAGCTTTATAAGCAATAGAAGCATTGTGTCCACCGAAACCAAAAGTATTACAAAGTGCTATTCTAACCACTCTTTTCTGAGCCTTGTTAGATGTCAAATTGAGTTCTTTATCAATTCTTGGATCCAGTTCAAACTGATTAATGGTTGGTGGAACAACACCATGTTTGATAGCCAATATGGAAGCAATGGACTCAACTGCGCCTGCAGCACCTAATAAATGCCCTGTCATTGATTTTGTGGCACTAATATTAAGTTTGTAGGCATGCTCGCCAAAGACTTCTTCAATAGCATAAATTTCAGATACATCTCCCAATGGGGTTGATGTACCATGAACATTTATATAATCAACTTCCTCAGGACGAATATCTCCATCACTCAGAGTATTTCTCATCACTTTTATTGCACCTAGACCTTCGGGATGAGGAGCTGTCAAGTGATAAGCATCAGCTGACATACCAGCTCCTGCTACTTCACAATAGATCGTCGCCCCGCGTTTTACCGCATGTTCATACTCTTCTAAAATAAGTGCACCACCACCTTCGCCCATAACAAACCCATCTCGTCCATTATCAAAAGGACGTGATGCCGTTTTCGGATCATCGTTACGAGTTGAAATTGCCTGCAAAGAATTAAATCCTCCCATTCCAGCTTCGTTAATTGCTGCTTCAGAGCCTCCTGTTACAAACACCTTTGCTTTACCTAAACGTATTAAGTTATAGGCATCCGCAATGGCATGAGTTGAAGAAGCGCATGCAGAAACGGTTCCATAGTTGGGTCCCATAAATCCATATTTCATAGAAATGTGTCCAGCTGCAATATCTGAAATCATCTTAGGAATGAAAAATGGACTAAAACGGGGTGTTCCGTCTCCTAAAGCATAGGCACGAGTTTCTTCTAAGAAAGTTATAATACCACCGATTCCAGCTCCCCAGATAACGCCCGACAAATCTTTGTCAATTGTTTCAAGGTTAAGACCAGAATCTTGAATTGCCTGCTCAGCTGCCACAAGAGCAAACTGAGCAAACAAATCCAATTTTTTAATTTCTTTCCGATCAAAGTGGTCGGCAGCATTAAAATTCTTTACCTCGCAAGCAAACTTAGTTTTGAATTTGGTGGTGTCAAAACGAGTAATAGGTCCTGCACCACTCACTCCATTTTGTAGGTTTCTCCAATACTCTTCTACAGTATTGCCCACTGGGGTTATGGCTCCAAGCCCCGTTACAACTACTCTTTTTAACTCCATAAATTAATTTTCAAAAATACTAATTTACTGTCTTACTTGGCGTTTTCTTCGATGTATGCAACCGCATCACCTACTGTGCCGATGTTTTCGGCCTGATCATCAGGAATTGCGATATTAAATTCTTTTTCGAACTCCATAATCAGCTCAACAGTGTCAAGAGAGTCAGCACCCAGGTCGTTGGTGAAGCTAGCCT
>CAZJDS010000081.1:0-7065 GCA_964544795.1 uncultured Alkaliflexus sp.
TTTGAATAGGGTGGAAGCACCCAATCCAAGGAATGTCACTGCCAATAAGAATGGAAGCATCACTGCCAATCCTGGTAAAAATGTTCCTTTAAACGGGAGGTTGAACCAGTGAAACACCCATATTTGTGTCATAATGGTATTGATAATGTATAGAGTCATATATGCACCTGCTTTTCCTAACAGAACAGGAAGTACAGAACCTCTGTTTAATTGCATGGGAACAGCAAAACGCTGACGTCCAAGTTCTGTTTGCGTTCCACCCAACAAACCAATTCCAATTAATAGCGTCTGCTGAAGTAATATAACCAAGAAACCAGGAAGGATAAAAGTATTGTATCCTCCAGCAGGATTGTAGAGAAGGTGTGCATTTAGTGCCACTGGGTCACGCATCTCATGGGCTTGTTCCCAGCCTGCACCTTTGGCTAAATAGCGTTTGATTTCAACTCCTGCTGAGAAAGTGCCTGATGCTCTCAATGTGCCCGAAAGAGTCTGTTTGTACATGAGTAAATAGCCCGCATCACAGTAAACGCTGACTACTGCTTGCTCTCCTCTCAACATTTTCTTTTCCAACTGATTGGAAATGACGATAATTCCATTTATCTCCCCATGATGAAAAAGCTCTTCTGCTTCTGCTAAAGAGTGGATATTGGGCACCGTTTTTAGTTGTTCTGTGGCATCAATCATCCTTGTTAATTGTCGGCTGGCAGCTGTTTTGTCTAAATCTACTACCGCTACTGGTAGCTCTCTCAGCACTTCTCTTTGATAAGCGATTCCGTAAATGATGGGATATATAAACAGTGCGAATAGGAGAATTAAAAGTGCCCCTCTATCTTTAAGGATGGCGGTCATCTCCCTAATGTAAAAGTTGGCAGTTAAATCGTTTCCTTTTTTGAAATATTGATATATAGTTCGCATCTGTTATATTTTATTTTGGTAAACTGGATTTGTCACAATCTTTTTTAGTCTCGGTAAGAGCATAAAACCAGCAACAATGAAAAGAACCAATCCCAATAAGGGGATGATGGTTTGATAAATTGGCGCACCTCGTAATCCCTGACTCATAAATATTTGCATCCAGTAGTAAAACGGGAATAGTTGTGCAAATAGTCTTGCCAACAACGGCATGGCAAACACAGGGAAGGTAAGTCCCGAAAAAGTGAGTGCCATCATTGAATAGGCACTTCCTAATGAAAGTGCCAACCTTGTATTTCCTGAAAGACTAAGGAGGAAGACAGCCACTGCTTGATAGGCTATTAACATGAGTGTTTGTCCAGCCATCATGACCATCCAGTTTCCTTTTAGCTGAAAGCCCAAATGGTGGGTCAGTATGTAATTCATCACACCTGTGTTGACCAGCATTAAGAATAGATATGGTACAAACTTACCCACAACAGCTGCAAGCATATTTCCATTAGCAGCTTGTAACCAACTCTGTGCAGTCCCCTCCCGAATCTCCATTCCCAATGTATAGATGGATCCAAGAAGTGTGAAAACGATCAATAAAACTGGCAATAGTGCTGTAGCTAAAAAATAGCTGTAGTTGGTATATGGATTAAACAAGATGTGTTGGTCCAACCTAACTGGATAAACCTGTCCCATAGCTTGCTCTTCAGGAATTCCTTTCTTTAGTGCTACTTGTAATTTAACACCTGTTGAAAGTGTAGCTGCTGTTTTGTGAATAGCACTCTGTATTAAGCTTCCTTTTAGAACGTTGGTGTTGTTGATATACAACTCCACTGATTCGCTTTTGCCTGTTTGCACCTTTTTCTCAAATCCTTTGGGGATCAATAAAACAGCGTCTATATTTCCTTTCAGCATCTCTTCGCGTGCACCTGTTAACGAGTTAGAGTTGGATAGTATATTTACTGTTTGCGTGGCATCTACCATGCTTATGAGCTTACGTGAAAAGGGTGTATGATCCTGGTCCACCACAGTGACGGGTAGCTTGGTAGGTGTTCCTGCAACAAAAATATTCATCACCAGTAGAAATGAAAGAAGTGGCCCCAAAAGTGTGATAAATAGATAGACCCAACTTCCTGTTATTCGTTGAATCTCTCTTTTTATCACTTTTGCTAAAGGGCTTTGAATTATAGTGTTATACATGTTTTTGAACAATGGATTAATTCTTTAAAGAGTGCTTTATCAGCTTCTATTTCACAATTGATCGGCCATCTACCAATGCACTCATTCCAGGGCGCAAGCCTTCTACAGGTTGAGTTGGACGTGCATGTACTTCAAATGTTTTTCTGTCGAAATCACCTGATGTTTTGGTGGCATTCCAAGTAGCGAAATCACCTAAAGGAGCAATGTAGCTGATGGTTAATTCAACAGTTTTGAATCCTAAAGCTGGAATTTGTGCTTCAATGAGACTTCCCATTCTGAGATTTGCCATCAGATCTTCTCTTAAATTAAATGTGAACCAAATATCGTTGAGATCCACCAAAGTAATTACAGGAAATCCTGCAGGTGTTAACTCTCCTCTTTCGGCTAAAAGATTGGCAACTTCACCACCAATAGGTGCTACTATCTTAGTCTCATTTAGATAGGAGCTCACTTCTGAGATAACTGCTTCGGCTTGTTTCACCAATGCTAAGGCTGCCGACTTATCTTCCATTCTGGCGCCACCTTTTGCTTTTTCCCAAATAGCTTTGGCTGCTGAGGAGTTCTCACGCGCTACTTTTAATTGCATCTCCATCTCATCCATTCTTTGGGCAGGAACAACTCCTTGCTCATAGAGGTTCTTGATGCGTTGATGGCTTTTTTCTGCATATTCATAAGCAGCACCCGCTTTTAGGTAGGTGTTGTAAGCAGCCTGAATATCTTCTTTCTGTGCACCCGTTTGTGCTTTCAAGCTTTGTGCTTCGGCAGCTAACTTAGCGGCTTCTGCCTGATTCAACTTGGCTTCCACCTCAGGGCTTTCAATGATGAAAAGCAAATCTCCTTTTTGAACTGTGGAACCACGTGTTACAGCCAACGAGTCGATGCGTCCTGTCACTTTTGAAGAGACCTTTACTTGGGTAGCTTCTGCTTGACCTTGAATTTCTATTTGTGCTGGCTTGCTTAGTAGCCAAGTGGTATAGATTAAAAAGATAACTAAAGCTGCGATGATTGCTCCTACTATCAGGTTTTTGTTGTTATTCATGACGATGTTTTATTGATTTAATTGTATGGTGTTGATGTCGTTTCTATAATGGTTGAATTGTTCAGGTGTGCCAGCAAGCTCTAACATTTGTGCCAAAGCAACTTCATATTGATAGGCTGCCTGAAGCTGTTCAATTTTTACTTTTGTTACTGCCAAAGAAGCATCTACTACTTCTGTACTTGTGGCAATTCCCTCCAAAAAAGCTTGGTGTCTGATTCTATAATACTCCGCAGCAAACTTTTTGGCTGTCTCCAACTCTTCTAATTGCTCTAAAGCAAGGTGGATTTCTTGATGGTATTTCTCAATTCCTGTTTCTATATCGCGGGTAGCTTTATAGTAGATGTGCTGAACTTGATCTTCTACCAATCTTGCAGCTTTGTATTTGTGGTGATTAGCTCCGCCACCAAATATTTTCCAGCTTAATGTGATCCCTGCCATGTAATCGGGCATTGCATGAGCAAGCTGGTAATCTACAATATTATAGTTCCCCATGGCTGCAATGGTGGGCATAAAGCTAGATCTCTCAGCATGAACTCCTTCTTTGGCGAGGTTTTTCTTGGAAGCCACTTCTAATAATTGTGGGTTGTCCACTCTTGCCATCTCTTTGAAAAAGTCTGAAGATTCAATTTCTTTCAGATAAAAGAGAGAGGTGATGGGGGTAAATCGGATCTCTTCATCTTCAGCCAATGTGTTTCGTAAGGATTCATTGATTACTTTATAGTCACGTTCGGCTTTTTTAAATTCACGCTCTGATTGTGCATGGTATAATTGTGCATGTAAGAGTTCTGCTTTGGCAACAATTCCCTCTTCATACAATTTCTCTGCATCCGACAAATGCATTTGCATGGCATTTAAAACTTCTGCTCTAACTTCTTTCACTTGGTAAGCCAATGCGAGTCCAAAATAGCGTTGTGTGAGTTCACTATAGAGCGCACCTCTTTTTTGACGCTCTTTTAAACTGGACTCATCCACTCTTAATTTAGCAGCTCGGTTGGTGGCATTGATTTTTCCTCCCGTGAATAGTGGCCAAACAACCCCTGTACTCACCATTCCGAAGTTTTTTTGTTGTAAAACTGTGTTCCAATCTCTATTTTCTATTGTGGTGAGTCCATCAGCTAACTTTTTGCGCACTGCATCTGTGCCAATATTATCAGGTAAAATGGGCATAAGTCCTGAAGTGGCTGGATCAGGATTGGGGACATTGGAGAAATTTCCAAATTGTGAAAGCGCACCATACAATGGCGTAATAGCATCTCTTACACCTGTCATATCAATGGATACATCATCTGAAAGCATCATATAGCTGGCAGCTACGGAAATTTGTGGCAAACGCAATGCACGAGCTGCCTTCAATTCATGTTCTCTCTCTCTTTGATGCATAACAGACTGCTGCAACGTTTCGTTTTGCAGAAGCGCTTTTTGCAGAGCTTCATCAAAGCTCAATGGTTGCGGCTGATTGGTGGCCTGTCCTAATGCTGTAAGACCGATAAAACCGCTTAAAAGGATAAATAATATTCTCATTTTCAGTTTTGTTTTATTTTCTACTATTTTAATGCGTTGACGCATAATCTATGAATTCGTTTTTTATCTTCGTTGGATAAGTCTCTATTGGAGATAAATTTTTTAAAACGGAGGTTTATATATTCTATGGGATAGATCACCAGCATTAAAAAAATCTCCTCTTCTTTATACTTTTTGCTAACTTCTCCTGAAGCATGCGCCGAACTCAACATTCTACGACATAAGGATAAAATTCTCTCTCTCTCTATTTCGCCCATTGTAAATTTATATTCTGCTACAAGTATGTATATAAACCGTATGTGAAATGGACGCTCTTCTGCCTGCTGGAAAAAGTAATCGATCAATCTTTGGCTCACGAGCTCCAAAGAAGTCTCTTTTTCGAGCATAAATTCAATCTCTTCTGCTATCTCTTTTAATTGAGTATTCAACAGGTCGGTGACCAATTCATACTTTCCAGAATAAAATCGATAAAGGTAGCCAGTGGCTACATCCGCCTTTGTTGCTATAGCTGATATGGAAGCTCCACCATAGCCATTTTCTACTATCAATTCGATAGCAGCTTCTTTAATTCGATTGATTTTATCTTCATTAATTTCTTTTGCCATAGGTTCAAACTAAAATGAATGAACACTCATTCATTAAAACTTTCGATAAATATACTTTTTTAGTCGACAAGTCCAGGTGGTTTAACATTCTTTAATTCTCCAAGCGTATGAAAGGGAGCTTGAAAGGTAGTTTGACGAAGGATTAAGGGGTGGGATAGTTTAAATTGTCGTAGAATTTTCATAAATCGCAATGGGTTTTAAAAAACTCATTAGAAGTAGGCACTCTTCTCAGAATAGTGTAATTTTAGTTTTTTGAACAGATAATTACTTACAATGAATTTAGAACAGATATATCATAACGCACAAAATCATTTTGCAGAAACAGCCTTTGATCAGTTAATGCAGAAGAGGATTCATAAGGTTTTATTGATCTGTAGTAGTTACGACGCTTTTATGTTGGAAGAGGACGGTCGGATTGATGAGCAGATTTTTAATGAATACGTATCTCTTAATCTGCGTCATCCGCCTCAGTTTATTCAAGTTGTATCTGCCGAAGCTGCATTTGATGTGATGAAGAAAAATCAAATTGATTTGGTTATTACCATGTTGAGTGTGGGCGGAATGGATCCTTTTTCACTTTCAAAAAAAATAAAAAATAATTATAGCCATGTTCCTATTGTAGTTCTTACGCCATTTTCCCGTGAAGTATCCTTACAATTGAGTAGGGAGGATACCAGTGCGGTAGATTATGTTTTTTGTTGGTTGGGAAATACGGATCTTCTTTTGGCCATTATTAAAGTTATTGAGGATGGTATGAACGCCCCATATGATGTGAATGAAGTGGGTGTTCAATGTATTTTATTAGTGGAAGACTCTGTTCGGTTTTACTCCAGTTATCTTCCTTTAATTTATAAAATTCTTTTTAAGCAGTCGCGGATATTTATGACAGAAGGTCTCAATGAACACCAGCAAATGATGCGCATGCGCGGACGGCCTAAGATTTTGTTGGCGAGGACTTATGAGGAAGCTACAGGACTTTATAAAAAATACAAGAGAAATATATTAGGTGTTATTTCGGATGTCTCTTTTAATCGTAAGGGGATAAAGGATTTTGAAGCGGGTATTCGGTTGGCACGAAATGTTAAGAAGGACAATCCCTACATGCCTTTTTTACTTCAATCCTCTGATAAAAGAAATCAATACTTGGCCAAAGATATTCGTGTTGGATTCATTCACAAACACTCTAAGTTTTTGTTGCAAGAGCTTCGTGATTTTCTAAATAATTACCTGGCATTTGGGGACTTTGTTTTTATTAACCCAAAATCGGGTGAAGAGGTAGCACGTGTCGGAAGTTTGAAAGAGTTTCAGGATATTTTACTGACAGTTCCTAATGACTCTTTGTTGTATCATTTTAGACGACATCATGTCTCCAAGTGGTTACGCGCACGAGCGCTCTTCTCAATTGCTACTGTGGTAAAAGAATTGATCGTTCATGAGGATTCTGATATTGAAAAAGCCAAACATGAACTCTTTCATATTATTGCTCATTTTAGGATGTATAAAGGACGCGGTATCATTGCTACATTTGATGGTGAGCGATATGATGACTATGTCACTTTCTCCCGAATAGGAGAGGGATCCTTAGGTGGGAAAGCACGTGGATTGGCTTTCTTAAGCACATTAATAAAGAAATACCCTGTTTTTAAAAGTTTTGAAAATGTCATAATAACCATTCCCAGAACTGTAGTTTTGGGGGTAGATATTTTTGAAGCATTTATGGACCAGAACAAACTTTATCCAATTGCTCTTTCAGATGCTTCTGATCAGGATATTTTGGATCAGTTTGTAAATGCGAAG
>CAZJDS010000081.1:7075-9209 GCA_964544795.1 uncultured Alkaliflexus sp.
CTTCCTGAAGAGTTGGAAAAAAGTCTTTTAAAACTGGCACAGGTTCTGAAACGTTCGGTAGCTATTCGCTCATCCAGTATGCTTGAGGATAGTCATCACCAGCCTTTTGCTGGTATTTACTCTACTTATATGATTGCCTATCACTCCGATAGTGAAATTATGTCCAAACAGATGGGGGATGCTATAAAATGTGTGTATGCTTCGGTTTATTTCAAATCCAGTAAGGCATATATGACCAGTACGCTCAACCTTATCGATGAAGAGCGAATGGGAATCGTACTTCAAGAAATTGTAGGTCAATCACATGGAAAGCGATTTTATCCCACCATTTCTGGCGTAGGTCGTTCGGTTAATTTTTATCCTATACCTCCCGAGCGTTCAGAGGAAGGAATTGTAAATGTGGCATTAGGGTTGGGTAAATATATAGTGGAAGGGGGTACTTCTTTACGTTTTTCTCCTGAATATCCTCAAAAAGTGATGCAGCTTTCTACGCCTGAAATGGTGATGCGTGAAACACAAAAGAAGTTTTATGCATTGGATATGATCAGCGCAAAGTTTGAACCCTCTGTTGATGATGGCATCAACATACTAACCCTTGATTTGCGTGATGCCCTTAAAGATGGCTCCCTGCGTTGGATAGGTTCTATTTTTGACACACAAAGTCATGTAATTCGTGATGGAACCATGGGAGAAGGATTCCCGTTGGTAACTTTTGCCAATATCCTTAAATATGATGCTTTTCCTTTGGCTAAAATTATGAAAGAAATTTTGCATATCGGCCAAATGGAGATGAATCAACCTGTTGAAATAGAATTTGCTGTCGATCTTCAAACACCTCCCAACACTCCTTCTGTATTTTATCTCTTACAAATTAGGCCTATTGTTGATAGCCGAATGTCATTGGGCCCAAATGTAGAAGTAAAAGATGGCGAAGATGTCTTCTTATACAGCGAATCTGCTTTGGGCAATGGAACTATTAATGAGATTCAGGATTTGGTATATGTGAAACAAGAAGGATATAATCCTGCAAATAACCCAACCATTGCTCTGGAAATAGAAGAACTGAATGGCCGTTTGCAAAAAGCAAACAGACCTTATTTGTTAATGGGTCCTGGTCGTTGGGGATCGCAAGATCCGTGGTTAGGCATCCCCGTAAAATGGGGACAAATTTGCGGGGCTCGTGCTATTGTGGAGATGGGATTTGAAGATTATCATGTGGAGCCCAGCCAAGGAACTCATTTTTTTCAGAATCTCACATCTTTACGCGTGGCTTATATTTATTTAAATACTTTTACAGGACAAGGAAAACTTGATGTGGATTGGATAAATGAACAGAGAACTGTTGCTGAAACAGAGATGATTCGGCATGTTCGGTTCTCACAACCCATATTACTAAATTTAGATGGTCGGGTAGGGAAAGCGATGATCACCTATCCTAAAGAATCAGAAGTGAGAGAATAAAAATGGACAAAAAAGAGCCTGCAATAGATGTGTAAAAACTATTTGCAGGCTTTTAAGTGTTAAGAAAATCAATAAAGCTTTGTTCCTATTATATTGAAAAACTCGCTACGAGTGGCCATGCTGTTTAAGAAGGCACCCGTGAAGTCTGAAGTGGTGGTTACCGAGTGCTGTTTTTGCACGCCGCGCATTTGCATACACATGTGTTGAGCTTCAATCACTACTGCTACGCCTAAAGGATCCAAAGTGTCTTGAATGCAATTTTTGATTTGGGTGGTTAATCTTTCTTGCACTTGTAAACGTCGAGCATAGGCTTCTACCACACGGGCAATTTTACTTAATCCTGTAATATGGTAGCGTGGAATATATGCTACGTGTGCTTTCCCAAAGAATGGGAGCATGTGATGTTCGCACATGGAGTAGAGTTCAATATCTTTAACTACCACCATCTGTTGGTAGTCTTCCTTAAACATGGCAGAACGAATGATCTCTTCTGGATTCATATTGTACCCTTGGGTCAAAAACTGCATAGCTTTGGCCACTCTAATAGGCGTTTTTTCTAATCCTTCTCTGGTGGGGTCTTCGCCCAACTCTTTCAAAACTTCGGTATAAACTTGTGACAATTTCTCGGTAATGCCATCGTCATAAGACTCAGTCTTTACATAGCCTCTATTTC
>CAZJDS010000082.1:0-296 GCA_964544795.1 uncultured Alkaliflexus sp.
CAAAAGCTTTATTCAATTGACCTGGAAGATCCAAAATCTGAACCTCAACAGTAGGATTGAATTGAGCACACTGTATGGAAAACTTACCCGTATTTCCGCCCACATCTAAAACCTTCTTTACATCGGCAGTAAGAACTTTAGGCAACACCTCTGGGAAAGCATAATCTGAGTAAAAATGATCAAAATCGAACCAACTTTTTTGTGCTTTTTCTGGCAATTGCGATAACGCTTCATAGATGGTATCCCACTCACCAAAAACTTTTAATCCAGTAGGTTTTCCTGTTTTTATTGACTCT
>CAZJDS010000082.1:306-9163 GCA_964544795.1 uncultured Alkaliflexus sp.
AGTTCTTTTTCTTTAAGAAAATCAAAAAGTTCCTTACCAGTTTTTATTGATTCCTCCAAAGAGAACATCCCCAAATAGTTGACATCATGCGTAAAATCCATGTTTACACGCGTAAGTTCATCCGAAAGAATGTGCCATCCCACTTTTGTAATGGTATATTGATCCTCAACTACCTTCACCAACTCCAGACTCAAACCCGCTTCCAGCAATACCTTTACACCATAAACCGATAAATTAAGCTCTTTGGCAATCTCCTCTTGCGTGATGCCCACTTTTCGTTTGCTTTTTATGAGTTCTAATATTCCCAAATCACGCAACGCTTTTGCAGCCTGAAACATGATGGGGCCAAACGCAATTTTCTGAGCCTCGTATTTTGCTTGTAAAGCTGTTTTGTCGTCGGATCCGTAAGTTAACTTCATAGGTAAAGGATTAATATTTTATTTTTTCAACACTATTTTCCTCAAAAAAAAACATTTTTTCATTTTGTGCTCACGCCGCACAGGCTTTTAATAACCAATAAAGAGTCATATAATCATAAACTTAAACCATTATTTCAAATCTTAACTGTACACCCATGATTTTTTTTGATAGACAGAGTCTTTTTAGTGATTACTGATTTCTTCTTTCCAAAATGGAAAATGGTTGAACCATTGGGTAGGATATTTCTTAACCATGGTTTCTAATTGTGATACATACTCTTTAACCATCTCTTTCAACTCTTTCTTTCGGGTTTTCAAATTCCCTGGATAGGGATAAATTTTTGGTGGAGAAGCATAAAAATGATAATGATTGGAACTCTCTTTAAATGTGAAAACATAGGAGACAGGCGCTTGAAATTTTGTAGCCATATAAATGGGACCCACTGGGAAAACTGCACTCTTTCCCATAAAGGGAAGTTCAACCACATCATTCCCCTCCATAAACCGATCGCCATGCATAACCACAAACTCCTTGTTTTTTAAAGCCTCTTTTATTTTTTGAAGATGAGAAAAATCTTCTTTGATGGAAATAACCTCGAATTTTCGAACGATTTGATAGTTGTCAAAAAGCGCTTTTATATTTTCATGTTCGGCATCGTGCATAAGTACATTAACTTTGGTATCTATACGATCCAGTAAGTTGCCAGCCAGCTCCCAATTGCCCATGTGTGCACCAATCAATATTCCACCTTCCCCATTAGAAACCATCTCCCTCAAATACTCTTCGCCATCATAATCGAAGGTGAAGTTTACCCTTGGGCGCACCATGAACGCAATTTTATCGATGAGGACTTCACCAAAAAGAACATAATTACGATAAATACTACGACGGAGTTCTCTTCCACTATACCCGTGAATATTTTTAAAATAATATTCAACAGATTTATTTCGATTAAACAGATAAAAATAAAAAGCCACTATCCTCATAAAAGAGTAAGTAACTTTCTTGTTGCTGTTTTTTATTAATAGAATAAAGAACCGATATCCAAATGCACCTCCTCTTGTTTTTCCAGACCAATTTGCCATAATATTTTAGGTGCAAAAGAATTTTAAACTCGCTTGGCAATGTATTGATACATATCTTCCAACGTTTTCACATCGGCCATCTCTTCGCGCGTAACTTTAAAACCAAACTCTTGCTCAATAATTACTACGATATCAACAAAATCAAGGCTCTCTATACCTAAATCTTGAATTAACAGTGCCTCAGGTACCAGTGCGCTCTCCTCTATCTCAAACTCTTCAACCAAAAACTGGTTAATTATTTTTACAATTTCATCCCTCTGCATGATCTTCTATTAATTGTTGTATTTAGATATGATTAGTGTGGAGTTGGTTCCTCCAAATCCAAAAGAGTTACTTAGTATGGTGTTCATCTTTTTCTCTACAGTATTCGAAACAATATTCAAATCAGCCAACTCATCATCCGGAGAATCAAAATTGATATTGGGTGCAATAAATGAGTTTTGCATCATCAAAATGGAGTAGATAACTTCACTGGCGCCGCCCATCCACATTTCATGACCTGTGATTGATTTGGTAGAACTAATAGGCGTTTTATAAGCTCCAAAAATCTCCAAAAGTGCTTTCCCTTCATTCAAATCACCTACAGGTGTCGAAGTTGCGTGTGCATTGATATAATCAATGTCACGTGGTTCCATTTTTGCACCTTTCAATGCTTTAACCAAAGAAGCTCTTGGCCCCTCAACGTTGGGCACAGAAATGTGATCTCCGTTGGATGAAAAGCCATATCCTTTGATCTCTCCTAAAATAGTTGCACCCCGTTTTAGCGCAGACTCTAAACTCTCGACTACAACTGTAGCTGCGCCACCACTGGGTACAAGTCCATCACGTTTTTTGTCAAATGGTTTGGAGGCTTTTGTTGGATCAGACTCTTGCGTAGAAAATGCAGCCAATCCGTCAAAACTACCCATAGATTCAGCATTAACCTCCTGCCCCCCACCACAAATAACCATCTCTTGAAACCCTCCTGATATTAGCATATAAGCCAATCCAATGGCATGTGAACTACTGGCACATGCTCCACTAATGGTTAGGTTGATGCCACGTAATTTAAGTATGACCGAAAGATTCATACTTATGGTAGAATTCATAGATTGAAATATGGATCCCGAACCGATCAAAGATGTATCGCGTTTGTTACGCATAATATCATTGGCCTCAATTACCGCAATGGATGAACTGTCGTTTCCATAGAGAATGCCCACTTCATTTTTCAACAGAAAATCCATGTCAACATTCGCATTTTTCAATGCTTCCATGGTAGCTATGTAAGCATACTCCCCTTGTTCGGCCAATCCAATTCTTTCACGACGCGACAAGAGCCCTTTCAGATTTGGGCGCTCAAGAATACCTGTCAAAGAAGAACGGAAACCAAATTCTTTTCTTCTTGGGTCTATACCAATCCCAGATGTGCCCTTATACAAGGAGTTGGTAACTGCTTCTATGTCTTTGCCAATGGTGGAATAGATACCAAGGCCAGATATAACAACTCTTTTCACTATAATTGATTCGGGTTAACAGTTAAATCACAACTTAAATCTAACATCTAAATATAGGATGTTGTTAAATTAATTATAAAAAACTTTCTGTTTTTGCTTTTTATTGCAATTGTGAATTCAATTTATTGATACCTTTTAACAACAGACTATAAAATGCAAAATATCTCTAATTAATAGGACAAAACTACTAATAAAAACAAATAATTCAAACGTTCTTAAATTATTGCAAGGATTAGTTAGATGCTTTGTCCACTCAACAAGAACCTCACATCTACCCTATTATTAAGCTACCCAATTAGAATCGAAAATCTGCACTGAATTTAATACCCCATCTGGCAGGGTTTTTAGAATAAAATTCACTCTGCAAATACGAAAGCCTATGAATGGCTTCCACCCTAAAAAATCGAAAGATATTTTCTATGCCATAAGAGAGTTCAACGTAAGGTTTTTTTGGTGATAAAGTATTAAAAACAGTGGTTTCCTCACCATCTGGAAGAAGAACTGGAAGAATCCCTTTAGGTTGATCAATTTCATCGTAAAAACCATTTTTAGAATGATCAAAGCTTCCATAGGCAATACTTGCAGTAGCTATGGAACGCCACCTCAGTTTTTTAATCAATGGAATTTTGTCTAAAATAAAACCATCTTGCCGAAAAGTAAGAAATAGTTCTGCCGATTGATCCGCTACAAATTCTCCGTGCCTCATCAGATTAAAGGTTTTAGAAGTGCGAAAAAACGACTCATTAGCATGAAAGATTATAAGCAAGGGATAGGGCAACGGCGTAAAAACTTTTTTCAAATTAAGATCGTAATTGATTCTTCCAACACTTCCCAACAAAAGATCCTGCTTTATACCCAAAGAACCTTTATGATAAGAAAAATCACTTCCTAAAAAATCATCTATTCCCAAACTATAACTCAAAGTAAGAGTAGGATTTTTATTAAATGAAATAGGAAAACGCTCATTCTTATCCACAATCATGGCTACATTAGGCTGATAAATAGAAGTAAGATTGATCTCTGATATCGTCATAGAAGAAGCAATTTGAGACTTTGCGTCATCTGTAAAATAACCAAAATGGTAATTAGAGCTGGCAGGATGATATGACTTATTCATAAATATCAACTTTTGTGTAAATCCACGAAAAAAGTCAGTTTCGAGCCATAAACGCCCTAGCTTAACTTTGTGCTGTTGATCGGTGCCACCAAAAGAAGAGGCAAACGAGAAAAAAGAACTGGAATGATAAAATTCATCCACAGATCCCAACTTTTCCAAATCTTCTGAATATTGAATCCCCACTTTGGTCCAGGTTCGTCGAGATAAAAAACGCTCCAACTGAGCGTTGTATTTCCACTTTTGATCCAATGTTCCATAAGCCAAATAACCTTTAGCCACCCACTTTTCACTCCAAGCACTGTTGGTACGAAAACCGACGCGAAAACGATGCCCTTCCACTGAGTTCTTACTATAAAGAAGAAGATAAGGCCCCAGTTCCACTTTGCCCAAATTCCAATATCCTTTGATGGACATATTTACCAAAGAAGTAAGAAAACGAACCGATCTGACGCGTTTAAGTGAATCGATGAGCATCGTCGTTTGCCTGTCTAACAAATCAAGCTCTTTCCGATGTAATAAAAGCTTCCCTTTCTGATCTGTTAGATCTACTTCTAAATGGTCAGTAAGATAAAAACCTAAAGAGTGATTTGTTTCGGAAAAGTTCTCTTGAACTATATTTACATTTAAAAATATATTTACTGCATCGACCATCAAACGCGTTTTTTCAGGAATCCAGGCCCCTGATTCTATGGGTGCTAAGTCTTGTTGGATTTTTATACGATCTACAAAATTGAGATTGGCATTCTTACCCACTTCTGCAGAAATTCGTTTTAAAGCAAAAGTGGAGTCATTGATCCAAAACGTTCCGCTAAATGTTAAGTCTTCTTCCCGCTTGGGAACAAAACGCACTTCATAACAATAACGATCATCTAAAAAAAGACTGTCTGATAAATAATATTTATAATAGAAAAGCCCTGAAGTAGAGATGGGCGAAACGAAATTTTTATCCAAAATCCGAACATTGTTATCGTTGAAATTAACTTTGTTACTTTTTTGAATCAATTGAGCTACCATTTCACCATCTACATCTGCCAAACTGTTGATTTTTGAATCTTTTAATATCGTCCTTTCTCGTTTAGGCGAATGCAAGTAATAGTCCGTAG
This sequence comes from uncultured Alkaliflexus sp., assembly GCA_964544795.1. GTDB lineage: Bacteria > Bacteroidota > Bacteroidia > Bacteroidales > Marinilabiliaceae > CAZHHH01. The sequence goes on from CAZJDS010000082.1 coordinate 5,528, forward strand.
AGAGCGTTTCACTCATATAGACAGGGAGAACGGGCTTTGCTCCCTTCTCAGCCGTCATAGAATATCGATCAAAAATCTTGGATGGATTCTTACTTTTAGAAAAATCGGAAAAAGAGCGGAGATAAACCTGAGTTTTGGTATACGAATCCACTGAATATTGATCCAAATTATCGATATTATTTTGCGGAAGATTTGCCCATACCTTTTTCAATAGCGCAATGGCTGGATTTTCTCCTGGCGTGATAACCACCTCCAAAAGATTAACTGTAGCTGGAGTAAGATTAAAATGAATCTCTTGAAAGATCTCTTTACTCAGTACTTTTACAGAAGAGTTATATCCCACACTACTCACAGAAAGGGAGTCATATTGAGATGGGAGACTTAATGAGTAATACCCTTCAAAATTAGTGGTGGTACCAATTGTGGTAGATTTGATAAATACACTGGCAAATGCAATAGGCTCAAGAGTTGCTGCATCTAACACTCGTCCTTTTACAATGAGTGTTTGTGTCACAGCCCATTGACTAAATACCCACAAACATATTACAATAACGTATCGTATTGAACTCCTCACGTCTCTTCTTCTTTTGTGAAGATTTAAATATATACAATTCGCAGTAGACTAAGATAAAAAACTGCTATTTTTGGTTGTTGAATTATTGGCTCTTTCCTATCAAAAAGCTTTGCCATTGGGCTAAAATATGTAAAAACCTATTCAACGAGAGACTAAATAAAAAACATGATTTTCCAAAAAAAATGCCTCCCAAGGGAAGCATTAATATTTTAGGTAATCAAAAGAAGATTCCTTTCTACGCCATAGTGTGGAAAACGTTGGTAACGTCCTCATCATCCTCAAATTTTGCCAACAGCTTTTCTAACTCAGCCGCTTGTTCTTCGTTTAAAGATTTGGTATCATGCGGAATCCTTTCAAACTCGGCGTTTTCGATTTCAAAACCATTCTCTTCCAAGTATTTTTGAATAGGACCAAAAGATTCAAACTCTCCATAAACCATCATCCACTCATCTTCTATAAACACCTCTTCCACGCCAGTGTCTATTAATTCTAACTCCAACTCTTCAGGATCTACACCTTCTTTGAGAGCCACTTTAAAGCTGCAATTATGGTCGAACATATAATCTACACTTCCAGAAGTCCCCAGAGATCCATTGTGTTTGTTGAAATAACTTCGAACATTGGCTACCGTTCTGGTGGGGTTGTCGGTAGCGGTTTCAACAATTATAGCAATGCCGTAGGGTCCGTATCCTTCATACACCACCTCTTTGTAATCTTCCTGATCTTTAGAAGTAGCCTTCTTTATGGCACGCTCTACATTCTCTTTGGGCATGTTCGCTGCTTTTGCATTCTGCATCAAAACACGTAAGCGCGGATTGGCAGCAGGATCAGGGCCACCAGTCTTTACTGCAATGGCTACTTCCCGACCAATTTTTGTAAACGTTTTGGCCATATTGCCCCAACGTTTTAATTTCCTTGCTTTTCTGTATTCAAACGCGCGTCCCATCTAATTTTATTATTATTATTATAAAATGATACAATATTTCTATTCAGAAGACAAATTTAATGTAGATTTCAGAGTATTTAAGAGAAATATTGATAAATATTTTTTGAAGGCACCCTTATCACCTTAGAATATATATCCAAATGCCAAACGAAAGTTAGAAAGAACCCCTGAATCTGTATTACGATAGGTTTCACCATTAGGATAGGTGAATTTTTCAAATTTCCAACCATAACCAACTCCAAATGCTATTTCAAAATTAAAGTGTTTACCCATATTACGCCTTAAGCCATAAGTAGGAATAATATAAATAGCTGGAAATAATTCAACATTTTTAGATGTAATTCCTAAACCAGGTTGAAAACAGGTGAAAAGAGATAAATAGTTTCCACTATTATTATCAATTCGTTTCTCTTTTTTATTTCGCCTGTTAAGGTTGTAGTAATAACGTGGCTCGACATTCAAATATGGAATAACTTCCCATTGGGAGGAATTGTCAAAATAGCCTCCTCCCGACCAACTGAAACCCCAAGCCAATTCGCTTCGCAGAGCAATGTTGTTTGTGAGTTTTGATTCGTTATAGACCGATAGTGGTAGCATTAATGCTTGAATACCCCAGATACTTTCTTCTACACTAACTTCTTGAGCATTGCCTTTGGTTGTACAAAGACAAATAATTAAAATAATACTTATTAAATATTTCATTAGTTTATAATTATTTCTTGTTTTTAATTGGATTTCTTGAGATGACACTTTTCTTTGTGAGAACTCATTCGGGTGGTTGTTTAATAATTAGTTGAAATTAATGAAGTTTCACTGTCTATTTCTTCTTGCTATGTTTTATATACATTATTAGGACAAGTGTTATTCTTTTTTTCCGAATTTATATCTTAATCCCCAAGAAGCTTGGAGTAATAAGTCGTTGTCAAAATCCAATGTTGGTTGAAAATCTATATGTAATGAAAATCTGTCAAGTTTTTCAATCGGTGTAAATTGGACTCCAATTGGAATTACAAATCCAGTTAAATAATCTGCGACTACTCCTCCTAACCCAATATATACATTATGACTTTCCTTTTTATTTATATTATAACATACTACCAATTCCGTTATTACATCTTCCATCCATGTGTTACCATATAGTCTTACTTCACCCCAGAATCTGTCGTTGAAATTATGTGCCAATCCTATCTTTGAGAGAGATGATGAGTAATAAGAAATGCTTAATTGAGAAAAACCTTTTATGCTTAATGCAGATAGGAGTCCCATTAATACTAAAATTTTAATCGTTCGAGTCATTTAATTTTGGGTTTAAAAGATTAATAGTCAATTTAGAAATTATCCGTTTTGCATCTAAAATAAAACTTAATTTCCTTCATTTACCCCATACCTAAAGAGAGTGAAGAAAATTAATTGCTTCTTTAGCAGAGAGGATAAGTTGTTGATTTTTAGATTGCTGTATTAAAATGGATATACTTAGTCAATTTTATTTCAATTTATTATACGCTATGATTTTCAATTATTTTTAATATTAATGCGATTGATATTTCACTTAAATACTTATGGGGCTTGATTGTATATTCATTTCTTCAATCTTTACATTCTGTTTTATACAAAAATCGTTTCGATTAAAAGAGCCTCAATTCTATCTCTTTTTTTCAGTTCCTCCCAACGGATAAAAACTTATAAAAGCCTAAGCAAAGATTAAATTACAATAAGCGATCTTCTACTTTTTCTTCTCTGCTGCCAACAACTTTTCTGCCTCTTCCATTTCATCATAAAACGCCGCGCCAAATTTACGAATGAGCGCTTCACGAAGAAATTTAAACATAGGCAGACCTACCTCTTTCCCTAAGACCCGAGCAGGCCCACAAATGGGCCATTGATGATAATTCAACGCTTGAAAATCGTTATATTTTGTCACTCGAATAGGATAGAGATGACAGCTGATGGGCTTTTTAAAGTCAATAAGTCCTTCGCTATGCGCTTTTTCAATTGCACATTTGGCCGCATTGTTTTCATCAAAATAGACATAAACGCACTCACGCCCGTTGTTGATGGGGGTTACTTTATCGCCATCAGGGTCTATTTCCCAAGTGCCTCGTTCTTCAATTATTTT
>CAZJDS010000083.1:0-9137 GCA_964544795.1 uncultured Alkaliflexus sp.
GTGCGGGAAAAAGAGATGGGCACCATCGAACAGATGAATGTGACCCCTGTGCGTAAATATCAGTTTATCGTGGCCAAACTTTTTCCTTTTTGGGTTATTGGATTGTTTGAGTTGGCATTGGGATTGGGCATCGGCAAAATTCTTTATAACCTTCCCATGGTCGGTAGCTTGTGGCTGTTGTTTGGTATGGCCTCAATCTTTTTAGTGGGTTTATTGGGATTGGGCTTATTGATTTCCACCTTCTCAAAATCGCAGCAGCAGGTTGCTTTTGTCAGTTACTTTTTCTTGTTGATTTTTATCCTGATGAGTGGAATTTTTACTTCGGCAGAAAATATGCCCGTTTGGGGAAGATGGGCCAATACAATCAACCCCATCTACTATTTTATGGAAATTATTAGAAACATCTTATTAAAAGGGTCTGGATTTATGGATCTGTTGCCACAATTCACAGCCATCTCCATTTTTGCTGTTGTATTGTTTTCATTGGCGGTTAGGAATTATCGAAAGACGGCGTGAGATTATTGGTTCAACCTTTTTAATAATTCATAAGATGATTCCAGGTAATTGTCCTATCTTGTTGAGTTATAGACACTTCTCATCAATTGTCTCTCTAATTTAATAAGATAAAATATTTCTCATCTCCTTCCATATTTCGTACATTTACAAAAAGGAACTTTCAATATGCGCAATCTTTTTTTAATACCATTGTTTTTCTTGTTTTCCTGTGGTGCGGGCAGTTCGCCCAAAATACCTGAAAAAGAAGCTGATTCCAAGATGGAAATTACTTCCTCTGCACAAGACTCTTTTATTTTTAATGAGATGATCCAATGGTGGCAAGTTCAATCTATAGACTCATTCTCTTGGTCTCAGATTATTCCAACTGTTGCAAGCTATTGGATGGGGACTCCTTATTTGGCAAATACGCTTGAGGTAGACGGAGATGAGCATTTGGTGGTTAATCTGCGTGAAATGGATTGTACCACTTATGTGGAGTATGTGCTGGCCATATCTTCAATTTTGAATTACGAAGAACCTACTTGGAATGACTTTACTCAGGCTCTTCTCAAAATCCGTTATCGAAATGGAGAGATTAATGGATATAATTCCCGGTTGCATTATTTCACCGAATGGTTGCAAAATAAAGTGGAGAATGGAACACTTATTCTGATCAGCGATTCGATTGGAGATGCTGAATTTAATTCTAATGTGAGTTTTATGTCACAAAATCCTCAATACTATAGACAACTCAAAAATGACTCATCTATGGTGGAGCGTGTTCGCCAAACAGAGAAGGAGATAGCCAAATATCGGATGCGTCAAATAACAAAAGAGAAAATTTCGGATGTTGAAGCATATATTAAAGATGGAGATATCATTGCGCTTGTTTCAACTGTAAATGGATTGGATATTTCGCATGTGGGATTTGCTCAGTTCGTAGAATCTCGTTTGCACTTTTTGCACGCTTCCACAACCACTAATCAGGTGGAGTTGACAAAGGTTCCACTGAGTGATTATCTGCGTTCACGCTCAACGGTAACAGGTGTTTTGGTCGGAAGAATGAAATAGCCAATACTTCGTATCAGTTTATTTTTGGGGATGATTTAAAATTTTGAAAATGGCGAAAAATTGTTGCCCTTGGGTTGGAGATGATTCTTTGATGAAAGAATATCATGACAACGAATGGGGAGAGCCTGTGCATGACGATAAGAAATGGTTTGAATTTCTATTGTTGGAAGCTTTTCAGGCAGGATTAAGCTGGAAAACCATCTTACACAAAAGAGAAAGTTTTCGTGCTGCTTTTGATGCTTTTGATTACGAGAAGATTGCCCAATACGATGAAGCAAAGGTTGAGTCGTTGCTGTTGGATGCCGGAATTATTCGCAATAGATTGAAAGTTTTGGCTACCATCTCCAATGCGCAAGCTTTTATGAAACTGCAGGAAGAAGAAGGATCTTTCAATTCTTTTATTTGGGATTTTGTGGATGGTGAACCCATTGTTAACGGATGGAGTTCCATCACAGATGTCCCCGCTACAACTCCACTTAGCGATCAGCTTAGTAAAATACTTAAAAAAAGAGGTTTTAAGTTTGTGGGCTCCACAATTTGCTATGCATTTATGCAGGCAACTGGATTGGTCAACGACCATCTGGTTGGTTGTTTTCGATATACTCAAAATAAGTGAGAGGGAAATCGCGCTTCTTTATTTTTAGGTATTTACCATAATCTCTTTTTTTACTGCCCATCCCTTTAAATGGCTAAGATGAAAAAGAGAATAATTGTTAATTCGTTGATTTGTTGGCTTCTGATGTTTTTAATTCGGACAAACAACTCTTTATATATCCTTATTATTGGCGATTGTTTAATCTCTACTACCATTGTAGTTTTGTAGCTATTATTGGATAAATAAATCATTTACAGAAATATCCATCTTGTCAAACCGAAAACAGTATTAGTCGGTTTGAATGTAAGTAAATAATATTTGGATTGAATAGTATGTTCTCATTTCTAAAAAAACGTTCATCTTCTCATGAAGTTACCATTCTATATGGTACGCATTCGGGGAATTCAAAATATATTGCCAAGGAGAGTTCGAAACTTTTAGCTTCTCAAGGAGTTACAAATCGTTTGGTGAACTTGTCCAGATTTTCTGCATCGCAGCTTGCTGAGGAAGAGAAAGTATTGATTGTGATAAGTACGCATGGTGAGGGAGATGCGCCCAATTCTGCCCAGAAGTTTGTTGAATCTCTGATTACAGCTCCTCGTTTGGATCATTTGAAATACTCCGTATGTGCATTGGGCGATTCTTCTTATGAGGAGTATTGTGCAACAGGGCGCTTTGTTGATGCCCAACTTCAGATGTTGGGTGCTCAGCCCATGGTGGAGCGGATGGATTGTGATGTGGACTTTACGCAGACTGCTGGCAATTGGATGACTCAAGTTGCCGAATGGCTTGGAAGCACCCAAATCATTCAAGAGAAAGTGGAACTGGTTAAGGAGAATAAAACCTATAAAGCGCATCTTGTTAATAAGCAGCGTATCAATAGCGAAGACTCCACAAAGGAGGTTTACCATTTAGAATTTGAGTGCGATCTGTTCCCTTACTTGCCAGGAGATTGTGTAGGTTTTTTGCCCTGTAAATTAAAGAACTTGATCACAAGTACAGAATCAACGCCCAGATATTATTCTATCGCATCCAGTCCTTTAGAAGTGAAAAATGGTTTTCATTTGACCGTAAAAACTGAAAATGGCGGAATTTGCTCTCCTTGTTTAAATCATCTTTTGCGACCTGGAGATGAGTTGGAGTTTATCCATCTGGCATCAGAAGAGTTCCGTTTGCATGAGTCTCAACAACCTATTATTCTTATTGCTTCGGGCGTGGGAATTGCACCGTTTCGAGCATTTATTCGTCACGCTGCACAGCAGGTTATCCCACGTGATATTTGGTTGATATATGGTGATCGAAATAGGGAGACAGATTATCTTTATCGAGAAGAGTGGAGTGCGCTTTTACATGAGGGGAAAATCACCAAAATGGATGTCGCTTTTTCACGCTGTGATTCGCCAACTTATGTTCAAGATGTATTGGCAAGCAATCGTGCCGATGTGGTGCAGTGGGTAGGTAATGGCGCTGCTGTTTATGTTTGCGGATCGGTAGAGATGGGCAAAGCAGTGAAAAGCTTTTTTAATGAACTGACAGTAACTTATCCTGCCCTTGAATATTTTGAAGAGTTGTTTTGATCTAACGGTTGCGAATATAAGTGGTGATAGTCTTCGGCGCAATTTCAAGGTAAACGATTATAAAAGTAAGTGCGAGGTAGATATTTGAATAAGCTATCTACCTTGCCATTGTTTGTACATGGCCATTACTTATACACGATTAAGTGGCTTTACTTTTTATTCTACATCTATTTTTTTTGGAAATTTATCTATAAAATATTTATTCTTTATAGAATCCATTTCCTGAAATATTTTATCAGCTTGTTCCATATTTCGTTTAAATCTCTCTGAAAAAAAATCTTTTTTATAAAAGTCATATTTTAACAAGCTGTCTTCAAAGAAAAAGTTATTAAAATTGGGCTTATTAGAAAATGGATATGTCGCATCAAACATTTTTCTAAAATTATTGAAAATACTGTCTTCTGTAATCGAATCCTTTTCAATATTGGAGTAAATGTAGGTGTATGTTGAGTCGTACTTTATTAAGTTACCATCCTCATCATACTCTTTATTTACTTTTATATCTTCCTTAGGCGCATTTTTTAAGTTGCTTGAGTGGTTGTCTTTAATTTGTTTTCCTTGTCCATTGCAACTGCTTAAGATTAAGATAACTGCAATGAATAGCATCCATGTCCGTTTCATAATCTTGTGTTTTTAATTTGTTAGACAATTAATCAATAGTAATTTCTCTTTTGTTCTCAATATAGCCTACTTTTTTGGCAACTTTAATTGATAGTACTCCATTTTTCATCTCTGCTTGAATTTTATTTTGGTCAGCACTTTCGGGTAGCTGAAACATACGTTGAAAGGATGCATAACCATACTCTCTGCGCATCCAATTTTTGTTTTTATCTTCCTTTTCATATTGCTTTTCTGATGATACAATCAAACAATCATTTTGAAGTTCTATTTTCACATCTTTCTTGCTTAAGCCAGGCAGGGCAAAACTAACTTCAAATGCTCTGTCTTCCTCTGCAATATTTACTGATGGAATTATTGATACTTCTTGATCATTAGATACTTCATCAGTAATTTTTTTACCAAAAAACCTCTCTACTATATTCGGAAATTTTGGTTTTATATCAGCAATATTCCATTTAAATAGCTTCATATCTTTCCAATTTAAATAAATAATTTTTAAAAAACAGCCAACCATAAATAAATGGCTGGCTGATACTTTATATTACTTAATTTTAATTTGTTTTGCAGGTTTTTGTTTTGCTTCTTCTTTTTTAGGAATATTAATCAACAATATCCCATTCTCATATTTAGCCAAAATCTTTTCTTCCTCTACAGTTTCTGGAAGTGTAAATGAACGGCTAAAAGATTGATAACTAAACTCTCTTTGAGTAAACTGTTGGCCATCTTTGGTTTCATTTTCAACTTTTTTTTCAGAAGAGATGGTCAGTACTCTATTTTTTAATTCTATTTTAAAATCCTCTTTTTCCAACCCTGGGGCTGACATTTCTACCTCAAAGCCGTCTCTATCTTCTTTTATATTTACCGCAGGAAGTGTCGTATTTGTGGTAGAGAAATTACGGTTCGACCAATCAAATAAATCGTTTTTAAAAAAGCGGTCGAACAAATTTGGCATTTGGTCAGAAAATCTTACAAGTGACATAATTTAATCCTCCATACTTTAAGTTAAACAATAGATTTAATTTTTCGAGTAATTTATTTTCAAAAAAAATGCCAAAACAAGTAGTTAGTTTAGATTAAATTAGATAATTATAATGATTAATGATTAATAGTTAATTGTTTAATTATCAATATAGTTTTATTTTCACAACAGCAGTGACATTATGGTGATGAAAAGACACCTGAACGCCGTCATTTTGTCAGGAAACAATTGCTGTTATGCTACACGAGATATTAGAGTTTTTTAGAATCTAAAATCTCTATCTCCCGATTTAGTCTCTTTAATTATTATGCTGTTATTTTCGAGCCGTATTTTTGCTTCAAAAAATCAATATCTCACATCTCATAATTATAATCCATTTTTGATGGTAGCTTATTGTCGTATCTTTGCACTTCTTAAAACTGTAAAGAGTTATGTCACAACTACATCAAAGTCTGAAAAAATATTTTGGATATTCTGCTTTTCGTCCTGGACAGGAGAAGGCAATTACTGCTTTGCTACAAGGTCGTTCTGCTGCAGCTATTTTCCCTACTGGATCTGGCAAATCATTAATTTATCAGTTGGCTGCTATGCATTTGCCGCATTTAACCTTGGTGGTTTCTCCTCTTTTGGCATTGATTAGTGATCAGTTATTGGCCATGGAACGGCATCATATTCCAGCGGCTCGAATAGATTCTACCATCACTCATCAAGAGATGATACGAATTCGTGAAGAAGTGCGACAAGGAAAGATTAAAGTGCTTATGGTTTCTGTGGAGCGGTTTAAGAATGAATCCTTCCGACGATTTTTATCTGAAATAGAGGTTTCAATGATGGTGATAGATGAGGCGCATTGTATTTCTGAATGGGGACATAATTTTAGACCTGACTACATAAAACTGCCAGAATACCGTAGAGATTTCAAGATTCCTCAAGTGCTTTTGCTAACTGCTACTGCTACCGCTAAAGTGGTTGAGGATATGCGAAAGCGTTTCGGCATTAAAGAGGAGGATGTGGTTTCCACGGGTTTTTATCGACTTAATCTTCACCTTTCGGTTGTTCCCGTACTTGCGCAAGAGAAGTTGGCTGTTTTAGCCAAGCTTTTATTACCAATGAAGTCGGAGTCTACTATTGTTTATGTAACTCTTCAGAAAACTGCTGAAGAGGTGGCAGCTCATCTTAGAAGTTGTGGCATTATTGCGGCTGCCTACCATGCTGGTATGAACGGTGTAGATCGTGAAGCCATTCAGAACGGTTTTATGGAAGGACACACTCCTGTAATCGTTGCCACTATTGCTTTTGGTATGGGCATTGATAAGGCCGATATTCGTCATATAGTTCATTATGATTTACCCAAATCCATTGAAGGATATAGTCAGGAGATTGGTCGTGCAGGGCGAGATGGGAACACTTCTCATTGCACACTTTTGGGCAATTTAGACGGTGTGAATGTGCTGGAAAACTTTGTTTATGGAGATACTCCTGAGCTCTCTTCTATAGTAAAAGTGTTGGAAGAGATTCAAGTTGCTGATGGGGTGTGGGAAGTACAGATGAATCGCCTCTCCACCCAAGTAAATATTCGCCAACTTCCATTAAAAACGCTACTGGTTTATTTAGAGATGGACAAAATTATTAAACCTCTCTACAGTTATTTTTCAAGTTATCGATATAAAAACATTTTGCCAGACGAAGCGATTTTAGCTCGCTTCAAAGGTGAAAGACAACAGTTTTTACAAAGCATCTTTAACTATTCTGCCAAAGCCAGATTGTGGTCCACTGTGGATTTTGACAATATTGTTAAGCATTATTCCACCGATCGCCATAGGATAGCTGCTGCACTTGATTATCTGAACGAACAAGGGTTAATAGTGTTGGAGACCAAGCTGATGATAGAAGCTTTTGAAGTGGTTCAGAAGGAGATAGATGTTGCGTATGTGGCTGAAGAGATCTATCAGAAGTTTGCTATGAGAGAAACTGCTGAGGTGAATCGGATTAAAGAGATGATTGATTTTTTTGGTGGAGATAGATGTCTCTCAAAGTCTTTGTCTGAATATTTCGGTGAGGTTACTAATTGGGAATCGTGCGGTCATTGTTCGGTTTGTAGAAATGGTGCGGCGGTTCTCAAAAAATCCTATGAGTTGCCAGAATTGAACAAAGAGAGGGTGAATGGATTGTTGGCTCCCTTTCATGAGAGGCTGCCCGTTGAAAAGAGTTCTCCAGTATTAGCTACTCGATTCTTGTGTGGAATTCACACACCTTTGTTCTCGTCAATCAAAGCTTCCTCCCTGCATGGATATGGTTCATTGGCAGATTATCGCTTTGAAGAGGTGATGGAATGGATAAAATAAGGTTCTTTTGGTTGCATTCCTGCTTTCATATTTTAAACGCCCGTTAATTAGATGTTGAATATCTATTTAACGGGCGTTTATTTTATTTAATTTTTTACTTAACTTCTTAAAGTCGCACCTAAATTTCGTTCAAAGGCTTGAATGAGATTGTTCATTGTTTTATCAATCTGCTTATCGTTAAGCGTTTGGGTGGTGTCTTCAAGAACGAACGTTACCGCATAAGATTTCTTATTTGCCCCTAAACTCTCCCCTTCATAAATATCAAATAGTGTAACACTTTTAAGAAGTTTCTTTTCTGTTCTGAGCGCCAATTGTTCGATATCAGAGAAGAGAACAGATTTATCGATAAGTAATGCCAAGTCTCTTTTTACTTCGGGGAACTTAGATAGTTCTTTGAAGACAATGTTTTGTCGTGCAGTTACTTTTACAACTTGGTTCCAAATAAGATCAGCATAGAACACGGGTTGATCAATGTCAAACTGCTTCAAAATGCTTTTGCGAACCGACCCAGCCACCAATAGATGTGTTTTCCCAAGGCGGTATTCCACGCCTTCTTGAAGAAGGTCGGTTGTGTTTGTTTTTTTAACTTGGAGTTGGTCTATGTTGATACCCAATTTCAGCAGAATGTTTTCCACATATGCTTTTAAGTCGGCAAAACTCACTTTTTGAGCTGGAGTATTCCAGTTTTCTGCAGCTTTTAAACCCGTTAAAAACAGAGAGAGATGCTCCTCTTCTTTATAGCTGCTTTGGACAGATTTATCTGCACCGTCTTTTAAAGAGTAGCAATTGCCCAACTCAAAAAGCTTTAGATCGTTGTGCTTTCTGTTGCAGTTGCGATGAATGGTTTCCAAACCTCCAAATAGAAGCGTTTGGCGCATACCGTTTAAATCAGAGCTTAATGGATTGGCAAGTAAAACCGTCTGTGACGAGGGGAAAGACTTTAAATCAGTATGGTAGGCAGCCTTCGTGAGTGAATTGCACATTATCTCCATAAAGCCTGATGCAGTTAGCTGATTGGCAATGGCGTTTCGCAGCTGATGATGATCGGGTTTGGGTGAATATACAATGGTCGAATTTACTTTTGATGACATCTCTACATTGTTGTAGCCATAAACTCTCAGAATCTCCTCTATTACATCCGATTCACGAATAACATCTACTCTATATGGAGGAACAGCCAGTTGTAAATTCTCTTCACTTTCACTCTTTATTTTAATATCGAGCGCTGTTAGAATATTTTTTACAAGTTCACGATCCAGCACTTTGCCAATGAGTCGATCCATGTTTCTGTAGCTCAACTCAATCTCAAAATCTGCTACAGGGTTTGGATAGATATCCACAATCTCTGAAGATATTTCTCCTCCTGCTAACTCCTTGATAAGAAGAGCTGCTCTTTGAAGCGCATAAATGGTCATGTTGGGATCGGTTCCTCTTTCAAATCTAAAAGAAGCATC
>CAZJDS010000084.1:0-4931 GCA_964544795.1 uncultured Alkaliflexus sp.
ATGGAGCCATACGATGGTTAAAAAAGGGATTCAAAATATATCCTATGTTGGCGATAGTCCAAGCCTTACTTATGGCATCTATAGTTCTGCTTATTCCCTATATGGGGCAGTCATCGGAAGTGGTTCGATTGACTATTCCCTATTATCTCATTTTGGTTCTTTCTATCATCCCCTTTCAATATTTTTTTGTTTATAAGCAATATTCAGAAGGACTTGGTAACACACGAATAGCCATGTCTATTACTGTAACGGCCAACCTCTTAAATATACTTTTAAATTATATTCTCATCTATGGAAAAATTGGATTTCCCTCTCTTGGATTAAATGGAGCAGGAATTGCCACTTTCATTTCAAGATTAATTATGCCTTTATTGTTTTTTGCATTCTTCAAAAAACTAAATTTCTTTCATCCTGAAAGGGCTTTTAAAGAGAAAGTAAAATTAACAAAAGAATCAGCCAAAAAAATATTGAACATTGGGCTCCCCATTGGAGGTCAATCCATCGTGGAAGTTCTCACATTTAGCTTAGGCAGCATAATGATGGGATGGCTGGGTGAGAAAGCGTTGGCAGCTCATCAAATTGTATTGAGTTTGGCCAGTTTTGCTTTTATGAGCGCATCTGGATTGGCAGCTGCAACCACAATAAAAGTAAGCCATTTCAAAGGGATGAATAATAAAGTAGCCATAGTAAAATCAGTCAAAGCATCGTTGGTAATGGTCACCATATTTATGATTTGCAGCGTTACTGCATTCATGTTGCTTCGATTTACCATACCAGGATGGTTTGTTCCCGATCCTGAAGTAATAAAAATTGCAGGAGGACTAATGCTAATTGCGGGTTTATTTCAAATTTTTGATGGACTGCAAGTTATCACTTTAGGCGCTTTAAGAGGTTTAGAGGATGTTAAAGCCCCAATGCTTTTTTTAATGATTGCCTATTTTCCTATTGCTCTGCCCATTAGCTACGCTATGACTTTTGTTTTCAACTTTGGACCGCAAGGAATTTGGGTAGGCTATTTATCTGGACTTGTTATGGTTGCAACCCTCTTATTATTCAGATTTAGATGGAAGATGAAATAACAGTCACCTCTTTTTCCAACTGAATAGAAAACCGTGAAAGCACATCATTCTCTATCCGAAGTGCCAGTTGAATAATATCATCTCCAGTTGCCCCCCCTTTGTTGATCAAAACCAAAGCTTGTTTATCATGAACAGCAGCCTCACCAAGACTTTTACCTTTCCAACCACACTCTTGAATAAGCCAACCTGCAGGTATTTTAACCTGATCTGAATTGGACAGCAGGTAATAAGGTATCTCTGAGAACTGTTGTTTCAACTTCATAAAATGTTCGTTCGATATGATAGGGTTTTTAAAAAAGCTCCCTGCATTCCCCAAAACAGATGGGTCAGGAAGTTTAGAACTTCTAATTTGAATAATTGCCTCTCGTACGTTTTGAAGCGAAGTCTCTCCAAGAATATTCACAGCGTCTCGTACAGATCCATAATCCAGATGTAGAACACCTTTTTTCTTCAATCTGAAAAACAGGTGAGTTAGAATAACTTTTTCTTTTAAATCTCCTTTAAAAATACTGTATCTATAATCGAACTTCATTTGTGAAGCCTCAATCTTGAAATCTTCACCAGACGCCAACCAAACACCTTCTGCCCTCTCAAAAACATCCTTTATCTCCACACCATAAGCGCCGATGTTCTGAACAGGCGCTGCTCCTACATGACCAGGAATCAGTGATAGATTTTCCAAACCATAAAACGCATGATCAACTGCCCATTGAACCAAACTATCCCATTCTTCACCAGCTCCTGCACGAACCAGTACCTCATCGGTTGTTTCCTCAACAACCTCCATTCCTTTAATAAAAGAGTGTAAAACTGCCCCTTTAAAATCCTCTTTAAATAACAGATTGCTTCCGCCACCTAAAATAAGAGCTGGTAAGGCGATAGTATTTTGCTGTTTTAAAATTGCTTTCAACTCATCTACAGAGTCATATTTAATATATTCTTTAGCCACTATATCTAAACCAAAAGTATTCAACTTTTGTAAAGAATAATCGTGTTTTATCTCTAACATCCTAATTGTAATCTATCTCTGTTTTAAAATCACTTGAATTCTATTTATTGGCCTCTGAAAAATAACCTGAAGCATAATAGCCATAACCTTTGGGGGCAGTAGTAACGTCATTTAGTATAAGCCCTAGACAGCCAACTTTTTGTTCTAACAGGTTGTTGATAGTCAGCTCAAAGTGCTCCTTAATAGTTACACCAGCACGTATTATATACAAACTGCAATCGGCCATATCCATCAAAATACGGGCATCTGATACCAAACCCACAGGAGGAGTATCTACAATTATTATATCAAAACGTTCTCTAAGTTGTTGAAAAAACAGTGTAGTGGCATCAGTAGAGATCAATTCCGAGGGATTGGGTGGAATGTCTCCCCCAGGAATAACCCATAAATTCTCATAAGATGTTTTAAAAGTAATGTCTTCAAGTGACGCTTGCCCAATAAGATAATTACTAATACCAATCCTTTCATTTATATTAAAAATAGGACTAATGCGTGGCTTACGGAGATCAAAACCCACCAAAACAGTTTTTTTCCCAGAAAGTGCAAATACAGAAGAAAGATTCACTGAACAGAACGTTTTTCCCTCACCGGTATTGGTGGAAGTCAAAGTAATTACTTTTGCTGAAGGTTGAGCCATCATAAAGCGCAATCTTGCGCGTAAAGAGCGAAAAGACTCCCCAATAAAAGTATTTTGTTGATCTAAAACAACTCGCTCATGATTATCGATATTGTGTAAGATAGTTCCCAACAATGGTACATCTATCTTTAAGCTTGACAAATCATCCTTTGTGCGAATGCGAATATTAAAAAATTCTTTCAAACCAATGATCAAAGCGGGCAATACAAGGGCTGCTAGCAAACCTTTGCTATAATCACTTTTTTTATTTGGAAAGATGGGTCCATAGACTGTAGCTTGATCCAACACTTCATTATCAGGGATATTAGAAGCTTTAGCTATTTGGTTTTCAGAAGCTTTTTGAAGCAAAAATGTATAAATTGCATCGTTCAATTTATGAGTACGCTCCAACTCCAAATAATCTCTTTCCAGTTCTGGCATTCCAGAGATTCTTGTTGTAAGAAGGTTTTTATGCCTCTCCATCTCCTGTCTGCTCAACTCAATATTTTCCATCTGCTTACCAATTCCTGTAAGCAATGAGGAAGCTGAAAGCTCAATTTTTTTCTCCAATTCATACTGATACGGATTTTTGCTTCCAGATTCTTCTTTAATAAGTGCATACTCTTTAAGCAGCAATAAATGATCTGTGATAAACTGTTGCAACAGAGCACTCTTGTTATCAGAGAATGCGGGTAATAAAAAATCATTTTCATCCAAAGTTTTAGATCTCAATCGTGTCTGAATCAGCGCCAAATAGTCGTACTGAAAATCCAACAGTCGTCTCTCTTTTTCCATTTCAAAAAACTCATTCGACAGTTTCTGAGAGACATCGGCTGGCATCATAAATTTATTCGCCAGCCTAAAGTTTATAAGTTTTTGCTGAATAGTTGAGAGAGTATCTGAAACTACACTAAGCTGATGCTGAATAAAATAAATGGAACGATTAGCCATATCGTTCTTACGCTCTAAATTATTTTTAACAATTTCTTCGGAGAGTACTTGAACGAAACGAGCCAACTTTCGAGGCTGTAACCCTGTGGCTGAAATAAATATAATGGAAGAACCTTCACTGTAGGGTGACACAGTGAGGGATGATCGATAGAGCGAGGCTACAGAATTGTTAGAATTAAATCGTATATAATATTCCCCACTAACAGGCCATTTTGTGGATGCAGACGGTTGTATCGTAAAATTAAAAGCAGGAGACGCTACCTTCTCTCCTTGGGCAACCACTTTTTTAAAGTTCATTGCGCCTGAAAATCCTACATCAGTAGATTGTGAGAAGTTATGAAGAGGAGCTCCTTCAGTAGAGATGGAGACCTGAACCTTACCATCAGACTGAAAAGATAATTCAATAGGTGTATTTAAGATCTGAGGATGAATGGAATCAAAATCAACAAAAAAAGGCAGAGGATGATATATTTCAGAGTCTTTTACCCTTCCTTTGGAATAATAAGAGAGTCCAAAATCCAATTGGTTGACCGCCCGCAAAGCCATAGCGTGACTTCCAATGATAAAACTCTGATTTTCAATACTCTTCATTTCTGGAGACAAACCAAATCCTTCGGTAATTACTGAACGAGAAAAGTCGCGCTCTGCATCTACTTTGAAAAGCATAGTGACCGAAGCTCGATATACAGGAAGCGTATATCGATGATAAAGCCAAACTACGAAAAGGGAAAGCACAAGACTTATAACAAAAAGATACCAATGGGATAAAATCAGTTTGGCAATTTTGCGAAAATCAGAAAAACCATCTCCCCCTTTATTTGAAGGAGATCCATATACAGATGAGTGAGTAGATGAAGACATTTTTATATCCATATGATTACAATCTTATTTAAAATCAAATACCTCTTTCAAATATTCGAGGCACTCCCATTCTACCAACAATCAATAATTAATAATCAATTTGAAAAGGATAATTACCTATGCGGGTAAAGCTAATAATTTTCACGATTAAAAAATTGTCCTAATTTGCTTATGTTCTTATTCAATAACGTAAAGATAGAACCCATTTTATGCGTTTTTAATGCTCTATAATCTTCTTGCGTTTTACGAATTAAGTTTTTAAGATTCTTATTGCTGGCACCTCCCAAACGCATTTGGACCATCACCTTGGGCAAGTAAGCCACTTTCAATCCCCTCTTCAATACTCTTAACAACCATTCATAATCGGCTGATATTGAATAAGAAGTATCAAAGCAACCATATAAATCAATCAAAT
>CAZJDS010000084.1:4941-6208 GCA_964544795.1 uncultured Alkaliflexus sp.
GTTTAAAATAGACCGTGGGGTGAGGGGGCATCCAACCTTTAAGCAACTTTGAAAAAGAAAACGAACCACTTTTCCAATACCTCACCACTTTAGATAACTTTTGATCTGAGATGTATTCTAAATCGCCATAGAGCAAATCAATATCTTCATTTCTAAACAATTGAACTACCTCTTTTAAAACTTCAGAGTGGGCATACACATCATCAGCATGAATAAACCCTATAATCTCACCTGTTGCCAAACGTAGTCCTTTATTCATGGCATCATAAATTCCGTTATCTCTCTCACTCACCCATTTGGTTATTCCTTCATTATTCTCTTTCAGCCAAGCAGCTGTACCATCAGTTGATCCTCCATCAATCACAATATATTCTAAATCAGCGAGTTTTTGTGAAAGCGCAGATGCAACTGTGGTTTTAAGTGTGTGTAAACTATTAAAAGTTACAGTAATGAGAGAGAGCTTCATTGCACAAAAACTTTTTGGAACTGGAATAGAAGTTTATTTTTCATTGTTAAGAGCCTGTCGTTTTTTCTTCAACTTTTTAAGCCGCTTATAAATAAACAAAGATGGAAACTGAAAAATAATCCATCCGAAAACTAAATTGATAGCCAACAAACGAACAGTGCCAAAATCTTTTAATAAAAATGAAGTGAATATAAAGAGTAGGTTTATTCCCCCCACAATTAAAGTAATTTGGAAGTGAGAAAGTCCCAACGTTAACAACCTATGGTGAACATGAGACTTATCAGCCGCAAAAGGCGATTGGCCTCTGCTTACTCGACGAAAGAACACACGCAATGTATCAATAATTGGAACAATTAGAATACCCAATGCAACAGCTGGTGCAGAAGTCATGTTAATCGTATTGAATGATTTCATTTCCTCCACATTTGTCTCCATAAATCTTATAGCAAATACTGCTACAAAAAGGCCAATCAAAAGTGAACCAGTGTCTCCCATAAAAATTTTTTGGGATTTTGAAAAAACATTGTAATAGGTAAATGCCAACAAACTCCCGACAATTATAGTTCCCAATACAGTCATTGTTTCATTGCCATTTATAAAGAACCAGATAGAAAAAGAGGAAATAGTTAGTATTCCAGTTATAGATGCCAAACCATCTACTCCATCAATTAAATTAAATCCATTAATAATAAAGACCACAAAGAGAATAGAAAAAAGAATACTAAAAAGATAATCAGGATTCACCCCAAAAAAGCCATGAAAATCAGTTATCCTGATCTCCCCCAAACCAACAATAATAAA
>CAZJDS010000084.1:6218-9118 GCA_964544795.1 uncultured Alkaliflexus sp.
GCAGGTATTAAAAAAGGAATCATTCGATTGTGAAACAGATCGCTGTAGAGTAAAAAAGTAAGAACAACTCCAAAAAAAATTGCCATCCCTCCTAAATTTGGCACTTTTTGTTTATGAACTCTTCGCTTGCCTGGTTCATCGAACAATTTTTTAGAATGGGCAACATTTAATATGGTGGGAATGGAAATGAAGACAAGAATAAAGGCCACCAAACCGGCTGTTGCAATTTTTAAAAAAAGAAGGTAATCAATCATGCCATATATATTATTTAGCAAATGTAACAATAAAACTTTTGCTGTGTGTTCTATTTTAAACGGATGAATTGCAGATAGGGTTAGGATTTAAGCGGATATTTGGTAAAATATCGCATATTACAAGGTATTATCACCAATAATCAAACATGCTTTAAGCCGACTTTAAAAAAGAAAACCTAAATTTGTAATTCATAGTAAAATAAGATGAATCATGTTGATGCCTGAACGCAAAAGTTTATCAGTAAATAAAGATAAATTAATAAAACCATTAACCATCAAATAAGAACCTGATTATGAAATCATTAAATCATAAAAACATTATCCATTTTTTATTTTTCCTGGGTATGCTGTTCTCAATATCAAGTTGTATCCCGCAAAAGGAAACCGTGTATCTACAAAAAAGATCTTCTAAGAAAAACTACGAAAATCTTTATGCAAAAGCAGATTCAGTGACCGAAAAATATATTTTAAGACCCAATGATATTTTATTTATTCATGTAAACACTTCTAACACGAAGCTTTCGGAGTTTTTCAATCCCAGCAGAGGTGGAACGGGCAGCAGTGCAAATCTAAATGCCTTGTACAACTATCCCATTGATGATCATTACAATATTGAGTTCCCGTTTGTTGGCAAAATTAATCTTGAAGGGTGCAATCGCAATCAGGCGCGATTAAAAATTATTGATTCTTTAAGACCTTTCTTAACTGATGCACAGGTAACTCTACGTTTAGCAGATCCTTCATTTGTAATATTGGGTGAAGTGGGTAACCGCGGCCGTATTGCCATGGGGAAAGATCAGGTAACTATTTTTGAAGCCATAGCGCTGGCAGGAGACGCACGTACCTTTGGCAAGAGAAAAGAGATTAAAGTGGTTCGGCCCATAGGAGAAGATTTTGAGACCTTTTTTGTGGATCTAACCGATGAAAATATCTTAGGATCAGATAAGTATTATATCTATCCTAACGATATTATCTATGTTCGTCCGATGAAAGCTAAAACATGGGGAATCGGTGAGTCTATCTCTTTTGGTATTTTAACCTCGACATTAGCTCTTTATTTAACGATTACCGCACTTATTAAATAGGCAGTGGTAGATTATAAAAACAGACGTATAATGAGTTACCCTAATAATTCTTCACATAAAAATCGTAATTCCATGATAAAGAGAGAGGCTGGTACTCAATTTATCATTGATTATCGCAAACTGTTTATTGAGATTGTTAGATATTGGTGGTTGTTTTTAGTAACCATAGGATTATCCTTAGCCATAGTTACCATCAAACACAGATACGCTCAACCTGTTTACAGCGCTTATATGACTATTTTGATGGAGGATAGAGGAAATGAAAATCCTCAGAGCGATATGATGGAGGGATTTGGGCTGAGCAGCGCCATGAGAAGCCTCGAAAACCAAATGGCAATTCTTTCTTCATGGAGCATAATGCGTCAAACTATAAAAGAACTCAACTTTAATATCTCTTATTATAAAACAGGAAGGGTAAAGAACTCTGAACTATATGGAAACGTTCCCTTCACAGTTCATTACAACTCTGCAATACCTCAACTAACTTCTACCAACATCTATCTAAGTGTGATTGATGATCAAAACTACAGACTAACCTATGAAACAGAAAATGGAACTTCATATAATTACGCTGAGAACAGAAACGGGCCTACTTTAGGATCAATCAATCATAATGAAAAACATAAATTTGGACAATGGATTACTATTTCAGGAATGCAAATCATGATCGAAAACAATACTCTTTCAACTCCGGAAGAGAAAGGATACTATTTTATTTTTAACAACCCAGACCTGCTTGCCAGCAGATTTCAAGCCAACTTTCAAAGCTCCCGAGGCAATGAAAACACAAGCATTGTCCGCTTGTCTGTTACAGGTGAGAACAGTGCAAAGAATATTGCATTTTTAGATCAACTAACCTCTCTCTTTATTCGCAATAATTTGGATAAAAAAAACCAGATTGCGACCAACACCATTCAGTTTATTGAAGATCAGCTACAACTAATTTCAGACTCGCTTACTGAAAAAGGTACAGAGTTAAGTAATTTCAGAACTTCCAACCAAATTCAAAGTATTTCATCACAAGCAGATATACTCTTTAGCAAGCTCGATCTATTAGCCAACCAACAATCACAACTAATTTTAGAAAAAAATTATTATAAATATTTGGGAGAATATTTCAAAAGTGACACAATCTTTAATCAAGCGATTGCACCTGCTACCTATAAAATTGAAAATCCTGCTGTAAAGGAACAAATCAACTTATTGGTTCAATTAAGCATGGAGTATCAAACCCTAAACAAGCAAAACCAAAAAGAGACTGTTAATCCTTATATAGTAGAATTAAAAGATAAAATGGAAGTATCCCGTTTGACACTTCTAAAGGCCATTAGTAATCAGATTAAAATGGTAGAAAGCGAAACACAACGTATTCAAAGTGAGGAAAGAACTACTACCCATCAACTTTATCAGCTACCAGAGAAAGAGAGACAGCTTTTTGGCATAGAGAGACAATTTAGTTTAAACAATGAGGTTTACACGTTTTTACTCCGTAAAAGAAGTGAAGCTCAAATTCAAAAAGCATCCAATACCCCAGATCACAGCGTTTTACAAAGCGCCAGAT
>CAZJDS010000085.1:0-9079 GCA_964544795.1 uncultured Alkaliflexus sp.
CTCTCGATATTTCCTCCTTGTTGTAAATTTCTCTTTACGAAGGCTATCGGTGATAAACAATTTTTGAGTAGCAATTTGATACGCACCAGTAGGTTTCGGCAGCAGGGTCTTCGGCAATTCCTCACTTGCACAGAGGGAAACTACTGAAACCGCAAATAGGGTACAGGCTAAAGCAACTTTCTTAATCATTCTTCCTTAAATCCTTTTTTAAATTTACAATTCGTTTTTCGATCGTCTCTTTTTCCGAACTACGGGAAACTTCATATTGCAAAGCACGCTCATAATATATCAGAGCTTCATTTTTTCTCGTTTTTGCAGCAAAACATTCGCCCAACATGTAATAGGTGTAAAAGTAATTGGGGTTAAGAGTCTCGTATCGTTCCAACTCTTCATCCAGAATGTCGTCGTACTCTTCATCCCACAACAACTTTTTGAATTTTGAAGTAAGCGTTTTATACTCTTTGAAATTTTCGAAATCTTCAGAAAAGAGGAAATCATCTTCTGCGATGGTGTTGAGAGAAATAGATATATCCTTTCTAAAATCCAAAGAATCGCTAAAAACCGCATTCAAATCATAACAAACATAACTGCCCAATTGATATGGATTGGCTGCTACCCACATCTGCAACTCTTTGGGTTTAAAAATGACAGAATGATGCGCAATCAATTGGTTGATTGCTTTTTCATTACCCATCCCAATGTTTGTATTGTTGAGCCCGTTCCGATCACGAAGGATGTGGGCAAAAGTTTCGGGTGTGTGCTTCTCTACTTCATCCAACAACTCTGCAACTCGCTGCATTCTGTAGGGAGAAGAACCATCTTCTAAACTCTCGAGATTAAGTTTAGAGTTCACCAACTCATCGCTTTGATAGTGGTTGGTTAAAATGAGCGAATCGGCATGCGTATCATACACAGCTGTCTCATCAATAGATTTTTCAATGACCACCGTTTTGTCGTCTTTTGCCGATCCGATTAAAAAAGATTCGGCCACAAAAACTTCCGCCTCTTGAATAATTTCCAAAGCTTCAGAGATGTTAGAAGCGTGTTGCAAAACTTTGCGGGCTAAAATGGAAACAGGTGTCTTTGCAGAAAACGGAATGCTGGATTTGGCTGCATTGAGCGTGACCACCAAACCTTGATCGTTCATGCCCGATACCACACCAATCATTCCGGCCCAGGTGATAAAGGCAAAGTTGTAACCCTCTTCTGGCCGATAAAAAGCCACTATTTTATTCTCAGCAAACCCCTCGCCCACCGAGAAATCCATATTTCGACCAATCATCATACTTCCATCGTTGGATCTTTCTCCTTTCACCATAAATGCAGTGCAAGCCACCAAATTCATATTTTGCAATGCATGACCAATATCATGCGCTGCGTGGTAGTTGAGCATTCGAGGATAGCTTTCACCTATAAAGTTGAAATTATCCGAAGCAAAGAGAGAAACGCCATAAATCTCTTCACGATACTCCAATGGTACATAACGATTCAAGCTTCGATTGTACCAAGCCAAAAAATATTTCAATGAGTTGAGATAGGATTCTGATGGAATAAGTTCTTTTATGCTGTTGACAAATTGCAACTCTTGATAAGCATTTAAGCTGTCGGTGAGTATGCCATTTTTGTACCCCATTTCAAAAGGTTTACCAACAATAAACATCTCCCACAATCCATGTTCGTTCTTTTTAAGCCAACTGTCTTGGAAGGTGTAACCTTCGTGAAACACTTCCATTTTTTTCTCATTGGGATCGAATCCGTTCACCACTTCTGGCGCATCGAGAATTGTCAATCGGTTGAATGCCCATACAGACAATAGACTTATTGCAACTACAATAAGAACCGTTCTTAACAATATTTTTATAAATCGACGCATGGATTTTATGTGTAATTAATCATCACCAAAATTTATTCAACCTCTTTAATCTCTTTCACCAATTTATTGATATCCACTTGAGTACCACTGGCTAAAATGGCATTCATTGAGACACCCATCACACCGTGAATACCAATACTTTGACCTGTCAAGAAAAAGTTAGAAACTCGTGTACTAAGCGGCAAATATGTACCCATTTTATTTTTATAATCTTTAGCTACCCCATACATAGACCCTTCAGGTATTCCTGTATAGTCAACATAAGTGAGTGGAGTAGAACTGAAATAAGATTCAATATTCCCACTAAAATTAGGGAACTTAGTTTCAATTTTCTTAATTAGCTTCTTAGCTTTCTCGTCTTTAAACTGCTTGTAGTTGGAATTTAATTTTCGAGAAGCGGGATCTTTCCACTGCTCCACTTCAGAATAATCCATGAAGGTAATTATTGTAGCACTTTCTGCAAAATCGGGATTTTCTTCATCCCGAGTGGTATATAATATAGATGATTTTGGCCACTCTTCAGGAGTGTAAATCGCACCCCAGACATCCTCACTTTTAGAGTAATAGACATTGGCATTTAGGTGTGGAAAAGTTTTCTCTTTTAACGAGACATAGAGAACAAAAGAACCAATTGTGTTGACCAACTTGTTGATTCTATTCACAAAAGGCTTTCTGAAAACCCCCTTTTCAAACCAAGAGATGCTCACTTTGGGATGAATCGAAGAGAAAAAGCTATCACCATAAATCTTGCTTCCATCGTCGGTTACCACATATTTAGCGCTCAGTTCTTCTGTGTGAATTTTAACAACTTCTTTTTTGGTTAAAACAACACCGTTTTGTTCTTGAATGATTTGAACCAACGCCTCAGCCAACAGATGACTTCCACCACGAATAGTAAAAGAACTCTGAATAAAAAGAGAGTTGATGAGTGCATGAACATAAAAGGGTGTACGTGCTGGATCTCCTGCATACAAACCATTGTTTGCAAGCAGTAAGGCTTTTAACTCTTTATTTGTGAATAGACTGTTCATCACATCCATGAGACCTTCATTTTCGAAAGCCTGAACAATCTTCTCATCTTTCTCTATAGACCTGAAGTTTAGAAAAGGATTACTGTTCCAAACATCTTGAATTTTCTCAACGTATTTTTTAATAGAATCTGCTTCGGCAGGAAAATACTCTATTAAATTATTTTCATAATTCTCATAACCTGATGCGTTACAATACTCTTTTTCCCCAATAAACACTCTGTCAAAACAGTTCGGATTAAGCTGATCTAAAGTTATCCGATCCAACAATCCTAAATATTTAAATATTTTATAAAGCGTTTGCCCTTTTTTTAATGCACCCAAATAGTGTAAACCCGTATTAAAAACTTTGCCATGACGTTTAAAAGTTTGCAAATTCCCACCTGGAGTCGGCTGTTTTTCGAGCAAACAAACAGAATAACCATTCTTACTTAGAATGGCACCGCACATCAATCCACTAAATCCGCTTCCAATAATTACAATATCGTATTTGTTGTTCATAATGGGTTAGTTTCTCTTCATAACGTAAGTAAGGTTCGACGTATTAAGATACGACTGATCAAACACCTCACAGTTAAAATCATTTTGAGCAGCTAAATTTTTAATCATTTTTCCCGAAACAAAAGTCAAAGGATGATCGGCACGATTAAACTTAAACAGCTTTGTGGATTGAAATTCAGTGAACTTGGTAAACCAAGTCCCTTTTTTCATGTCGGCATCTGCATCACGCACAATGATAATTCCGTCATCGGGAAGTTGAGCCATACAATCGTTCAAAACCTCCATCTGCCTATTTTTAGGCAAATAATGAAGCACATCGTTAAAAACAAACACATTACCATCGGGTAAAGTTTCATGGCTTAAATCAAGAACCTGAAAAGTTATGTTATCGTCTTTCACAGGAAGATGATTGGCTAAGGCAATTTTCTCTTCATCGTAATCAACGCCAATAACTGTTCGGTCTGATGAAACCAAACGCAGCATATGCGCTAAAAATCCATATCCGCACCCAACATCCACTACATTTGCTTTTAAAGGAATGAGATCGTTGTAGAAACGATAATTCTTCTCCAATTTTAACTTCACTTTCATGTACCACTCCAAAACTGGTCCTTTGTATAAGTATTGATGAATCAGCAGATTTTTGAAATAGTCTGGAGTTTCCAATTCTTGACGCAACAATTCATATTCCTTGCGATAAAATGCAGTAACTTCTTTTGTTTGCAGACGGAAGGTAAGACCATGCGACGTTTCTTGTGGTTTTGGCGTAATCCGATCAAAAAACTTAAGTGTGATTCGACCAGTTTTTAAGAAAAACTCTGTTTTAGGCAAACAATCGTAAGCACCATGAATCATAATGGGTTGAACGTCCAGTCCCAATTCATGTGCTACGGAAAAAGCACCTTGATGAAATCTATTGATCTGACCATCTAAAGTTCGCTTCCCTTCAGGGAAAATAAGGATGGAATACCCATCAGCTACCTTCTGCTTAATCTTATCAAAACCTGCCTCCACCCCTCTGTAAGCAGGATAATAATCGGCAAATCGAATAATCAGTCCGTAGAATGGATTGTTGTACACCCACTTGTTGGTAAAAACAATAATCTTAGGATGCAGCATGAGTATTAAAACCAAATCCAGATGGGATTGGTGGTTGGAAATAATAACAGAAGGCTTGGAGAAATCTACTTTGTGTTTATCTATCCATCTTTTTCGGATGGGGAAAATCATAGATACTATTCCTTTGGAGAAATAGCAGATGATAAAAGAGATTGTACTCTTTTTCCACTTTTTGGGTAACGGCAATATCCATAAAATCGGAAGCATCAAAGACATAATCAAAGCGCCCATCAGAAACACAAAAAAAGTGACCACTGATAAAAGAGCATTGGAAAGTGAAATGGGTTGCAGCCGTTTGCCTTTTCTATTCTTAATCAGAAAGTTGAAAAGCATGGGCGTGAAAACAAACGTAATGATCAAAACCGAACCTATACCAATGATGGCAACAGAAGCAATAGATTTAATGGCAGGGTGTTTTGCGAAAACCAACACGCCAAATCCTCCAAGGGTGGTTAACGCCGACATAAAAACTGAGGTCTTAAAATGCACCAGAGGCGTGTTACCATGTTTGTAATCGTCAATCATTCCATTGACAATAAAAATGCTAAAATCGAGCCCCAAGCCAAAAATAATACTGGAAATAATGATGTTGAATATGTTGAACTCAATTCCAAAAAGACCCATAATGCCCAAAGTCCAAATCCATCCTACAGCAATGGGCAAAAAGGTAACAGTAGCCAATTCGATACGACCAAAGAAAAGAAGCAAAATGCCAAAAACCACAAACATAGATAAAGTAGAAAGGCGATTGAAGTCCTCTTTTAATACTTCCAGCAGTTTGTTGATAAAAAGCTGCTGATCAAACACCACCCAATCTGGGTTGGTCAACAACTGATCGATCAACTGAGGCTTGGTTCCAACTTCTGATTTTAAAATGGTGGCAACATAAAACTCCTCTCCTGCCCGATGGATATAATTGCTCAAAAAAGCATCCATCACAACTTCAAAATGAGCGGGTGCTTCTACTTCAAAGTTCTTATCTAATAAGTTGAAAAACTGATTAAAAGCCACCTCTTTAATTCTAAAGCTTTTGCCAGCAGAGAGAACAGCTTCTTTAACCTCTTGCTTTTTGTGGTTGTTCCAGAAACTGTTCCATTTGGCAATTTTATCTTTCTGAGCAGATCGTGAAGGCAAAATTTCAGCAACGGATATCGATGATTTTATGTAGCCCTCCTGAAGTAAACTTTCTATAAACTGAGCACTACTTTCTGCTTTCTCCAAAGCTTCATTGAGGTTCTTTCCATGCGTAAAGGCAAATACACTGCTGTTGGCTTCAGAACTTATATCTCTTAAATTTCTTTCAGCTTGCGAAACTTCTTTTGATTGAAAATTAAGGGTGGAAATGTCGCCATTAAAATTAATTTTAGGAATAAAAAGAGCAAAAAAGAGAGAAAGAGCAATAACTAAGAAAGCCAAAATCTTACTTTTATGAAAATCGGGTGCAACCAAAGAAGAGACCCACTTCGAAGTTCGACTCTCCTGCCTTAGCTTAACTTTTTTTGCAATTAGTGGCAGAACTATTAATGCAGAAAGTGCTGAAAAGAAGATTGCAAAAGCAGCAAAAAGGCTCAACTGCTCCAATGCTTCTGATTTGATTATATAGATACAAAGCAAGGCAGAAGCCGTTGTAAGACTACTCATCATCAAAGGAGTGGATACTTTTTTCAGTGTCCCCCTAACAGACTGCGTCTCTTTGATATGGGTGAAAACATGAATGGAGTAATCAATGGCCACACAAAGTAAGATCGCACCAATCCCCAATGAGATCATGGAAATTTCACCTTCTATAAGTGAAAGCAACAAAAGTGAAACGATGGTTCCAATAGCTACTGGAATGAAGAGAAAGAAAATAATCCTGATTCGTCGAAAGTAGAACCAAAACAGCAGAGATAAAAAAAGTAAGGAGATGGAGACGGTCACCATAATATCCTTTTTCACCTGAACCGAGTTTTCGATAGCCACAATGGTTCCTCCGTAGCTTTCTATTTTAATCTGCTCCAAATTTTTCTCCACCGTCTGCACAGTTTTTTTTACCAACTGAACCAGTGCTTCATTCTCTTTGGTGTTAGATGCAGGGTGATATGGATCGATAAAAAGCATCAATTTTTTCTGATCTTTGGTAAAGATGTGCCCATCTATCACCAGGAAGTTGTCGTCGATGTTAAAACCCGACAGTCGTTGTAATGCCACCGAAGCAATATTCAAAGGATCTTTGAAAAAGAACTTGCCTGTGGCAAAACCAGCTGGAGAGATCAATGATCTGTAACCCGATTCAATACTTTTGTAGATCGCTGAATCGTTTAGGATAGAATCCATGCGCTGATAGTCTTTCTCTTCCAAATAGAGCGGCAAATGGCTGTGTATAAAATCATACACTTCCATAATTTTAGACTGATCAACCGCATAATCAATCTTTGCAATAAGGGCTGTATCGGACTGAATGGAATCGAAGAATTGTTGACCAGCTTCCAAAAGTATAGAACGATCAACAAGAGAGGTGTCAGAAAGAGATATTGTAACAATTATTCGATCGGCCAGTTTGCTGTTGCTAAAGACTTCGCTGATGGCATCAATTCGTTCATCACGCGGAATAATAGAGTTGACATCCTCTTTAAAGTCCAGTTTGAGAATATAGTAAAGCGCAAAAAGAAGAAAGAGAGTTAAAAGCACAGAAAAAACCTTCACTCTTCGAGATAAAAACTCATATATTTTAATAAAAAGAGTTGCCATTTATCTTCGCTTTAATAGAACCAACACCAAATAAGAAAAAGCACCAAATAAAATTCCAGCCACAACTGAAAGCGCCATAGCACCGACAATATATTGCCACAAATTACTTTTTACTGATGCAATAGAGAGATCAAAATCTACACTCCATGACGCTGTTCCCATCAAAAAACTGCCCATCACATAACTCAAATAGAGGATAAATGGAATCATAGGTGGCAAACTGATATTGGCCGCAATAAAGAAAATTCCTTTGTGAAGCGATAAGAAATGTGCCACAATGAATCCCACCAAAAGTTGATAACCCCAGATGGGGAAAATGCCCATAAAGACGCCAAAAGCAATAGAAAAAGCAATGGTGTGATTGGGAATGGCTGATGCGGAATCTTTAACTTCTTTGAATATCTGCTTTAAAGATTTTTTCCTATACGCATTAAATACGCGACGAGGATGATGGAATAAAAAAGCCAAAAGCACCAAAACAGTATTCAACACACTGATTCTGAAGAAATCTTTAAAGGGACGAAAATGGGTTACACGTTCTTCTTTCTCAGGATAAAAGACATCAATGGGGGCAGGAATCACATCTATACCACGCCAAGCAGCACGAACTATGACCTCGATCTCGAACTCATATTTTCGGGTAAAAAAACGCATTTTATGAAGCGCATGCAGAGGATATAGGCGAAAACCCGATTGCGTATCGGGCATCTCCAGCCCTGTCTCTACCTTGAACCAAAAATTAGAGAATCGATTGGCAAAACTGCTTTTACCATCCATGTTTTCTTGGTTCAGATCACGAGCACCAATGATAATGGCATTGGGATTTTCATCAATCATTTCCAGAAAAGTCGCCAAATCTTTGGCGTAGTGCTGTCCATCAGAATCAATGGTTACACCATATTGAAAACCTTTGTTATAGGCGTATTTAAAACCAGTACGCATGGCGTACCCTTTTCCTCTATTTTTAGGATAAGTGACCAAATCAACTTGTGGAAATTTCTTTATAATTTCTATGGTAGAGTCGGTGCTGCCATCGTTCACCACAATCACATCAGAACAATATAGAAGCACATCAGAAATCACCTTTTCCAATGAACCCTCATTATTATAAGTAGGAATAATGACACAACATTTTTTCTCTCGAAACAGCTGTGGGTATTGACTATATTGACTTGAACTCTCCATTGAATTTCAATATTTTCCGCTCCTTATCTACAATCTCAGCACGAACCAATAAATTGGAATTTTCTTTCACTTGATAACCAATGGTTATTTGCAGCTCCTCACCATCTAAAGGATGGTGCATAGATAAAAATTTAATATCTCGCGACTTAATCATCTGCAAATTCTGATCGAGCACTTGTTCTAACAACTCTTTGATTAACAAGACTTGCACAACTCCAGGTGTAATAGGTGTCTGAGGAAAATGACCTTCATAGACTGGGTGATTTTTATTGAACGAAACTGCAGCGGAAATCTCGCCATCTTCTGCACTGTGAATATTGAAGTCGTATAAATTCTCTATAACCATTACATTTTTAAATTTAACAATTCCATGTTGACGACCAGACTTACGCCTCTGTGGGTAAAACTCACAGTTTGAGGTTGATTATTGGCATTTCTATCGATCTGAACTTTGACTACACGCAACATATTTTTTCTCCACGTAGCCTGTTTTACTAAAAAATCAGATGCGTAAAGATAGATAAAAGTATCAGAGAAGTGACGGAATTTTAGCTTGTTCGTCTTCTTCTTGCAGGTAGTGGAAAACCGCACTTTCTTAACGCTCTGCAGATCCTGAAGCAAAATTCTGAAATCATCAAATATA
>CAZJDS010000086.1:0-9030 GCA_964544795.1 uncultured Alkaliflexus sp.
GGAGCTTTAAACTCATCTGAATCACGCAACGGCATATATCTTTCACTCACCTCCTCCATCGCAAAACTTGCATGACGATGGGCAAAAGTTCCTCTTTCAGTATCTTGCCCGCTCAATCTTACGGGATGTCCATCATTGATCAATGTAGCATAGCTCATCAATTCAGCCATGGCCCAATCAATCTTGCCGCTGTCGTACATTTTTTGACGATCGGCTAAAATCTTATGCACTTTTGAAAAGAATTTTTTGTCCTCAGGAAGATAATTCATTTTAGACCAAAGAGCATCTAACGTTTTTCGTTCTACCCCAGTAGCTGGTTGATTCTTAAAATCCTCTTTCACAGGAAACGAAAAGGAAGACCACAAGTCTGGCATAAAACGAGCCATGGAAATCTTATCAATCTCTTTAGAAGCATCAAATTCTTGTTCCAGATGATTGTCGAACTCTTCAATAGCTTGATTCACCTCCTTAGTAGAAAGGACTTTCTCTTTCACCAACTGCGATGCATATATCTGCAAAGGAGTAGGATGTGAAGCAATACTCTTATAAAGCAAAGGTTGTGTAAACCGAGGTTCATCTCCTTCGTTGTGTCCGTATTTTCGGTAGCCCAGAACATCAATAAACACATCTGTATTAAAGCGTTGACGATACTCCATAGCCAACTCAAACACATAAGCAATAGCTTCTGCATCATCTCCGTTCACATGAAACACTGGGTTGTTGGTTACCTTAGCCACATCTGTACAATAAGTACTGGAACGAGCCTCAATATAGTTGGTGGTAAAACCCACCTGATTGTTAACTACCACATGTATGGTACCGCCAGTCTTATAACCATCCAACTTAGCCATTTGAATCACCTCATATACCACTCCTTGTGATGCAATGGCAGCATCTCCATGTATCATAATGGGCACAACCTTATCAAAATCCCCTTTGTAGGCGTGATCTACCCTGGAGCGGGCAAGACCTAAAGCAACAGGGGTTACAGCTTCTAAGTGAGACGGATTGGGTAAAAGAGCTAAACGTACTTCATGCCCATCTTCCAACTGAATTAACTTATCATACCCAAGGTGATATTTCACATCTCCCAAAGAGACGCTCTCATCATACTCCTGGGCAACAAACTCTTTAAACACACTGCGATAAGGCTTCTCCAAAATATTGGTAAGAACATTTAGTCTGCCACGGTGAGCCATTCCAATAATAAACTCCTCAACCCCCATGGAAGCACCTTTTCGAATAATTGCATAAAGACCCGCAATTAAGGATTCGCCGCCTTCCAAAGAAAACCTCTTTTGACCCACAAATTTTTTATGTACGAAAGCTTCAAATCCAACTGCACGCTTCAATTGTCGAAAAATACTCCTTTTATAATGAGCACTAAAAGAAGGCTGGTTGCGCGTAGGTTCCATCTTCTCCTTAAGCCAGCTCACCACTTCGGGCGTGCGTACGTAAAGAAACTCAACACCAATCGATTGACAATAGGTTTCCTGAAGGTGAGAAATGATATCTCTCAACTTTGCTGGGCCAATGCCTATCTGATTTCCTGCTTCAAATACTGTGTCTAAATCAGCTTCTGCCAACCCGAAATTCTCGACATCTAAAGTGGGAAAATACTGTCTGCGGGCACGTACTGGATTAGTTTTGGTGAAAAAATGTCCTCTCTGCCGATAACCGTGGATTAGGTTAACCACATTAAACTCTTTGTTGATAACATGACCAGCTACAGGCTGAAAATGTTTCAATGCAAAATCAAACCCCTTAAAAAACTGAGCAAAACTCGGATCTACCGAATCAGGGTTCTCTAAATATTGATGATAAAGCTGCTCCATTGATGCTATTTCGCTATTACCAACAAAAGAAAAATCGTCCATATTTGTTATTAAATTTATCAAACATCCACTTCCTTACCACACCATTTAGTTATTCCTTTATAGAAGTAACAATATAGTATCCCTCAAGTTCGAACTTTTAACCATCTTTTATAAAAAAACAGGTGCGTGAGAATTCACTCCCTGTTGTTAAAATCTCTTATATTTGAAGTTCGTACCAAATTACAAAAAAAATGCAAACCTTTCTTGAAAAACTTTCCCAATACCATCTTGAAAACCATTTAACAGAAATAAACGATTTTTGTTTCGTATTTCCGAGCAGAAGAGCAGGACTGTTTTTTTCAAAGGAGTTATCCTCAAAAATAGAAAAACCTACCTGGTCGCCAGAAATTATGACCATTAATGAATTTTTCGGTACGCTCAACCCCACGCCCGTAAGTGACACCATCACATTACTTTTCAAACTGCACATAGTCTATCAAGAAGTTATGAGATCGAACATCACAATTGATGAGTTTTTGCCCATGGGCGAAATGTTTCTCAACGACTTTAATGATATTGATAATTATATGGCGGATGCCAATCAAGTATTCTCCAATTTGGCTGCAACAAAAGCTATGGAGGATGATTTTAGTCATTTGAGTAAAGATCAAGTTGACGCAATTCGCACTTTTTGGAGTAGCTTCGATCCTGAAAAGATTTCTGAACAACAAGAAAGCTTTTTATCTGTATGGGACAAATTGGCGGAACTTTACAAAACTTTTAAAAGTCAACTCTCATCAGAAGGACTTGCTTATCAAGGTATGATCTCCAGATCGGTAGCAGAGAAAGTGAAAAATGAAAGAGCAATGATTGTACCCTATAAGAAAGTAGTTTTTGCGGGTTTCAATGCGCTCAATAATTGTGAAAAGAAAGTCTTCAATCAACTTTATATTCAGAACAAAGCCACCTTTTTTTGGGATTATCCGCAATGGATTGTACCTGAAAAGAAAACCTCTTTTATTGGTGTTAAAAATGAACATGAAGCCTATCGGTTTTTACATTACAACCTCAATCAATTCCCTTCACCCAAAGATTGGGAAGATCCGTTCAACAAAGAGTTTCCGAAAATCACGATTGCTTCAGCATCCAACGAGTTGGTGCAGACAACAATCGCCCATCAGTTTTTAGATAAACTCAAACCTGATGAATCAAAAGATGAGAAAACTGGATTAATCTTGGCTGACGAGAAGCAGCTACTCCCAGTTTTACACTCCATCCCTGAAAAGTTCAAATCTATAAATATCACTTTAGGCTATCCACTTAAGAATACGCCAGCCTTTGCATTGGTTGACTCCTTGTTGGCCATGCAAAAAAGTACCCGACGCACAAAAGAGGGCAAAACTTGGTTTTATCATCGTGAAGTCATGGCATTGTTAAGACACCAGTATATGAATGCCATTTTAGGAGATACTGGCGCACAACTTATTCAAAGGCTGATTAGAACCAAACAAATATTTATTCTGAAAGATGAGTTTAAAGAAGATTCTTTGCTCTCAACCATCTTCACAAAAGTGGACACCACTTCAGAGCTATCAGAGTATTTAAATAATATTTTAATTTTGGTTTACAATCGTTTGAGCACAGATGGATCTACAAAGGTTGAGCAAGAATTTATCTATTTCCTCTTCACAGCCATCAAAAGGCTTTCAGACATTTTAGCTGAATTAACTCAGGTGCCCTCTCCTGAGACATGGCAATCTCTTTTTAGAAAACTGGCGATGCAGCAGTCTGTTCCTTTCAAAGG
Organism: uncultured Alkaliflexus sp.; assembly: GCA_964544795.1. Classification (GTDB taxonomy): domain Bacteria; phylum Bacteroidota; class Bacteroidia; order Bacteroidales; family Marinilabiliaceae; genus CAZHHH01. The sequence goes on from CAZJDS010000086.1 coordinate 3,622, forward strand.
AGAACCACTTTCTGGATTGCAGATTATGGGCATTTTAGAAACTCGTTCCATTGATTTTGAGAATCTTGTCATCTTAGGACTAACAGAAGGCGTTTTTCCAAAAACCACTCCTCCTGTATCTTTTATTCCATATAACTTACGGAAAGGATTTGATCTACCTACCATTGACAATCAAGACTCTATTTTTGCTTACTATTTTTACCGATTGATACATCGCGCAAAAGATGTTCGACTCATCTACACCACCAATCAGGCGTTGACTGAAGAGAGTGAAATGAGTCGGTTTTTGCAACAGCTTTACTATGAATATCCAGGTGAAGTGGTCATGGAAACGATGGCCCAAAAAGTGAATGTTCCTCGTATCCCAGAATTAAAGGCCACAAAAAACGAACAGGTAATGAAAGTTTTAGATCAGTGGACAACGCCCAACGGACGCAACCTCTCCCCCAGTGCCTTGAGTATTTATCTCACTTGCCCCCTGAAGTTTTACTATCAATATGTGCTGGGTATTAAAGAACCAGATGAGATCATTGAAGATCTGGATCCCAGAACATTTGGAAATCTGTTTCATAAAATAGTAGAATTCTTATACAACCCTTTTATTGGAAGAGAAATAAACAAAACGGATATTTCAGCTCTATTGGCCAAAAAAGAGGAAATCAAGATAGCAATGCAAAAAATCTTCAACGAAACCCTCCTCTCAGATTCATCTGCAAGATCGGCATTCAATGATCTTCAAGGAAAGAACAGTCTGGTTTTCGAAGTTATCTTCAACTATATTATTCAATTTCTAAAGCAGGAAGAGAAAAGAGCCCCCTTTAAATTATTGGCTTTAGAAGAGAAAGTTGCAGGAAATTTCCATTTAGAAAATGGCAAAACTGTAAACCTTGGAGGAACCATCGACAGAACCGAAGAGAAAGAGGGATCATTAAGAATTATTGATTACAAAACGGGAAGTACAGAACGGAAATTTAGCGAAACAGAGCAACTCTTTTCTCAGAAAGATCATGATGGTAAAAAAGCGATCTTTCAAACCCTCTTATATGCACTTATAAAATCAGAGAATACAGAATACAGCACCATTCTTCCAGAAGTAATTTCAGTTAGAGAATTGCACTCCAAAAATTATTCCACGGAGATTTATTGGAACAAAGATTTATTGACACTTAACAGCATCGTAGAGTCGTTTAAAGAATCTTTGGAGAATACATTGACAGATCTATTTAATCCTGAAATTCCATTCACGCAAACCGAGAATAAGAAAAGTTGTGAATACTGTAATTTCAAAAAGCATTGCCTCATCAATTAATCTTCGAGTAAATCAGGTCTTAATTTTTCTGTGCGCAAGAAGGCCTGTTCATCTCGCCATTGATCAATTTCAGCTTGATGGCCAGAAAGAAGCACCTCTGGAACTTTCCACCCATTAAATTCTGCTGGGCGGGTATAAACAGGAGGAGCCAACAGATTGTCCTGAAAAGAGTCGGTGAGTGCAGAGGTTTCATCTGAGATCACCCCAGGAATAAGCCGCACAACTGAATCTACAACTACAGCAGCAGCCAACTCTCCACCTGTTAGGACATAATCACCTATGGAAATCTCCATGGTAATGTAATTCTCACGAACTCGATGATCCACTCCTTTATAGTGGCCACAAAGAATCATTAAATTGCCCTTAAGAGAAAGATGGTTTACGATAGATTGCTTTAATCTATTGCCATCGGGTGACATATAGATAATTTCATCGTAAGTGCGCTCCTCTTTAAGTTTATTAATTATTCTTGATATGGGCTCAATCTGCATAACCATTCCTGCCCCACCACCAAATGGATAATCATCTACCTTTTTGTGCTTATCTAAGGTGTAATCACGAATATCGTGCAACACCAGCTCCACAGATCCCTGATCACAGGCACGTTTGATAATGGATTCGTTAAAAGGCCCCTGAAACATTGCAGGAAAAAGAGTGAGAATATCAATGCGCATAACAGACTATTTATTTGTGTCAAAGATAACAAAGAGTGAGTTGAACTCATAAAAAGGAATAAGGATTAAATGATAAAAACTTTGTGCATTGCCATGAATGTAATATATTCGTAGTTATAATTTTAAAAAAGACCCAAAACAATTGGGTTTGATGTTGCACCCCCAAACACCAAAGGTGATGGAAGAAAAGGAACTCTACGATTCTCCTCAAGAAGAGGCGAATTTGAATACGGAAAATCAAACAGATCCAAAAGTGGATGAAGAGTCTAAACCCACTTCATCGACACCAGAAACACCATCTGTTGAAGAACCTATTGTTGAAGACAAACAACAAGAAGAAGTAAAAAAAGAAGAGGATTCTAAACCCACTTCATCAGCAACAGAAGCACCACCTGTTGAAGAACCTATTGTTGTGAAGAAAGAACAAGAAGAAGAAGAAAAGGAGAAAGAAGCAGATTCTGAGCCTACTTCATCGATGCCAGAAGACCAATCTGTTGAAGAACCTGTTGTTGTGAAGAAAGAACAAGAAGAAAACGAGGAGGAGGAAGAGGATTCTACTACATCAGATGAAGACAGCCAAGAAAATCAAGAAGCGGGATATGATTCTTTAAGTCGCGAAGAGATGATAGTAGCTTTTAAAGAACTGCTGAAAGTGTCTCCCATTGCAAAAGCAAACAAGAAAATTGGCGAGCTAAGAAGTAGCTTTGAGAAAGCCACGGAAATTATAGAAAATGAAGCTCGTGAAAAGTTTGTTGCCAGCGGAGAACCTGCAGAACTATTCATACCTCAACCCGACCAACTTCAGAAAGATTTTTCAGCACTCATCCTTGAGTATCGCACCCAGCGAGAGGCAGATAAAAACAGACTAGAAAACACCAGAGAAGAGAATCTTAAAGCTAAAAATGAAGTTATTGAGGGCATTAAAGACCTAATTAATAGGCAGGAATCACTCAATGAAACTTTTCAAGAATTTAGAAATTTACAGCAAAAGTGGCATGATATAGGACAAGTTCCCCAAAATCAACTACATGATCTTTGGGAAAACTACCATCACCATGTGGAAAATTTCTATAACTATATAAAGATCAACAACGAATTGCGTGATCTGGATTTGAAAAAGAATCAGGAAACAAAAACTAACCTGTGTGAGAAAGCCGAAGCATTACTTATAGAACCTTCGGTAGTCAAAGCATTTAAAACTCTTCAAAAGTATCACGACCAATGGCGCGAGACGGGTCCTGTACCGCATGACAAGAAAGAAGAGTTGTGGGATCGTTTCAAAGCAGCAACCACCAAAATAAATCAACGCCAACAAGAACATTTTGAATCCCTTCGACATCAGTTGGTGCACAACCTCGAAGCCAAAAATGAGCTGTGCCAAAAGGCAGAAGAGTTATCGCAACTTGACTTAAAATCCCCCAGAGAATGGGAGGATAAAAGCAAAATTCTTATTGATCTTCAACAAGTTTGGAAAACCATAGGGTTTGCACCAAAAAAAGAGAACAATGCTGTTTATGAAAGATTTAGAACTGCTTGCGACACATTTTTTAACCAAAAAAGAGAATTCTTTAAAAATTATAAGGAGCAGCAAAACAATAATCTTCAACTAAAGACAGAATTATGCATCCAGGCTGAAGCCATGATGGATAGTGAAGATTGGAGAAAAACCACGCAGGCCTATATTGAAATTCAGAAAAAGTGGAAAGAGATCGGTCCAGTAGCCCGAAAACAATCTGATGCAATTTGGAAAAGATTTAGGGGCGCCTGTGACCACTTTTTTGATCGAAAATCACACTTCTTCAAACATATTGACGAAAGACAAGATGAAAACCTAAAATTGAAAGAAAAGATCATCGAAGAGGTGAAGAGTTTTGTAGTAAAAGAAGACGATGAGGAAAATGCAATTGCAGAACTTCAAAAATTTCAAAAAGAGTGGATTGAAATAGGCTTTGTACCCATCAAGGATAAAGACCGCGTCAATCAAGAGTTTAGAAATATCATCAACCAAAAGTTTGACCATCTCAACTTAGATGAAGAAGATAAAAGTCTTCAGAAATATAGAAACAAGCTCGAAAGTTGGAAGCTGACGAACCAATTCAACGAAAAAATTGGCTCAGAGCGGCATAAATTAGCCAGCAGGTTAAAACAGTTGGAAGGTGACATTGTTCTTTGGGAAAATAACATTGGATTCTTTTCAAAATCAAAAAAGTCAGAAGCACTCATGCGCGATTTTCAAAACAAAATTGAAGATGGGAAACTTAATATCGAGCTAATGATTAAAAAACTGGAAATAATTGAAGAGATGATTTAGGGCAATTAATCCATAGAGATTTAAACCCTAATAAAAAAAACGGGTTGTTCTGCTATGGAGTTGTTCATATAACTCAACAAAAAAATAACAAAATGGGCAAAATTCGCTTTTGCCCATTTTTATTTACCCGCCGAAAAGACAATTTCAACTACCATAATTATCTCATCGAAAATTTTTTTGCTGATTATAGGCGACTTTCCTTTCAATCCATTAAAAAAACAATTCTACTTTTGAATGATTTTGCTACCTTTGAAACTTTGTTTTAGGGTCAAATAAGCAGCTTGATTAATATCTATACTAATTAAGTCTATCATAAATTCTAAAACAGTTTAAATTCAAATCATAAAAAAATAAAGATTGTGCCAGATACTCGTTATGTTTTCGTTACAGGAGGTGTTGCTTCCTCATTAGGAAAAGGCATTGTTTCCGCTTCACTGGCAAAGCTTTTGCAGTCAAGAGGTTATGCTGTAACCATCCAAAAATTAGATCCCTATCTTAATGTGGATCCAGGAACCCTTAACCCTTATGAACATGGTGAGTGTTATGTCACAGAAGATGGTGCAGAAACTGACCTGGATCTGGGACATTATGAGCGTTTCTTAAATGTTACTACCTCACAAGCAAACAATGTTACCACAGGCCGGATTTATCAAAATGTCATCAACAAAGAGCGAAGAGGCGACTATTTAGGTAAAACGGTGCAAATTATACCACACATTACAGATGAAATTAAGCGCAACATAAAATTGCTGGGAAGCAAGAATAAATTTGATGTAGTCATTACGGAGATTGGTGGTACTGTGGGCGACATTGAGTCGCTTCCCTATATTGAAGCCGTTCGTCAGCTCAAATGGGAAATGGGCGATCGGGCATTGGTCATTCACCTTACTTTAGTTCCTTACTTGGCAGCCAGCGGAGAGTTGAAAACCAAACCCACCCAACATTCGGTTAAAGCCCTGTTGGAGATAGGTGTTCAACCTGATATTTTGGTTTTAAGAACCGAAAAAGAGTTAACGCCAGATATTCGAAAGAAAACAGCTCTTTTTTGTAACGTGGACAATCGGGCTGTTATCCAATCCATTGATGTTAAAACCATCTATGAAGTTCCCATTAAA
>CAZJDS010000087.1:0-4464 GCA_964544795.1 uncultured Alkaliflexus sp.
CTATAAAATAATTGTTCACTGTGATACAATTCATGTAATGTTCCAGCTTGGAGAGTTTTTGTATTTTTAATTAAAAAAAAACAGGAATATAAAACTATTGTCTACTTTTGTCGAAAATATAAACTAAACAACTTAATTATGAAAATTATTAATGAGTTTAAAACCTTTGCCATGAAAGGTAATGTTGTGGACATGGCAGTGGGTATAATTATTGGAGCGGCCTTCGGTAAAATTGTGACTTCCCTTGTCAATGATATTATTATGCCTCCTATAGGCTTATTGGTTGGTGGAGTGGATTTTAAAGATTTGGCATATGTAATGAAAGCAGCTGTTGGTGATACCGCTGCGGTTACATTGAGTTACGGAAATTTTATCCAGGTTGTTTTTGATTTTTTAATTGTAGCATTTGCCATTTTTATGATGATTAGATTGATGAACTCTCTCAAGAGAAAAGAGGTGGCTGAACCCGCTGCACCTATAGCTCCACCTGCACCAACAAAGGAAGAGCTTTTGTTAACAGAGATACGTGATTTATTGAAACAGAAGTAACACAGAAATAAAAAAGTTTGTTTGTTAATAATTTAATTAACAGACTTTTTTATAGTAAAGGCGTTACAAACTTCTCAATATCTTTAGGCTTATAATAAGGTGAAAATCGTTTCACAGGTTTTCCGTCTCTATCTATTAAAAATTTTGTAAAGTTCCATTTGATCCTCTCCCCAAAAAGACCTGACAATTCCCTTTTTAGATATTTATACAAGGGATGTGCTTGTTCGCCATTTACATCTATTTTAGAGAACATAGGAAACGTTACGTCATAATCCACGACACACCCATTGGCTATCGCTTTCTCATCGCCAGGTTCTTGATTTGCAAATTGATTGCTTGGAAATCCTAAAATTACAAAGTCTTGATCTTTATATTGTCTGTAAAGAGCTTCCAATCCTTCAAATTGTGGGGTAAACCCACATTTACTGGCTGTGTTCACGATCAGTACTACTTTGCCTTGGTAGTCTGAGAAACTAACTTTTTCTCCTTTTAGGTCGTTTGCTTGAAAGGAATAGAATTGGCTTTGCATCGTCGTCTTTTTTTTATCCATTATAAAAGTAGAGCGATGAGAATTTTTCTCATCGCTCCAATTATTTTAACGACTTGGATTCATTTACCTTATTTGTCGTCTTTTTTCTTTCTATGTATTTCTGTTGGATGCGGTTTGGCCAGTGATTCGCGCATGGACGTATCCGCTTCCACATTTCGATATTTCACATAATCCATTACCCCTAAGTTTCCATTTCGGAAAGCATCTGAAATAGCCAATGGAATTTCAGCTTCGGCTTGAATAACCTTGGCTCTAGCCTCTTGTGCTTTTGCTTTCATCTCTTGTTCTTCTGCAACAGCCATGGCTCTACGTTCTTCAGCTTTTGCTTGTGCAATGTTTTTATCTGCTTCCGCCTGATCCATTTGAAGTTCAGCACCAATGTTCTTACCTATATCAATATCCGCGATATCAATGGAAAGAATCTCGAAAGCTGTACCTGCATCTAGCCCTTTTCCTAAAACGACTTTTGAGATAGAATCCGGATTTTCAAGCACTGCCTTGTGTGACGAAGCTGAACCAATGGAAGATACAATTCCCTCGCCCACACGCGCAAGAACAGTTTCTTCACCTGCACCTCCTACCAATTGTTTTATGTTTGCGCGAACAGTTACCCGTGCTTTTGCTATAAGTTGAATTCCATCTTTGGCAACTGCAGCTACTGGGGGAGTGTCAATTACCTTGGGGTTTACTGACATTTGAACAGCTTCAAACACATCTCTTCCTGCAAGATCAATGGCTGTTGCCATTTGGAAGGTGAGGTCTATATTTGCTTTTGATGCAGATATTAAAGCATGAACAACTCTTTCTACATTTCCTCCAGCCAGAAAATGAGCTTCAAGCTCATCCAGTTTAATGCTGTCTAATCCTGCTTTGCGGGCAGCAATTAAGGCTCTAACGATTACTGTTGGAGGCACTTTACGTACACGCATTAATACCAACTGTATGAGAGAGGTGCGAACTCCTGTTACTAGTGCTGAAAACCACAGTATAACAGGTACGTAGTAGAGGAATAGAAAAAATAGGACAATAATAATTGCAATCAATCCTAAGGTTCCAAAATTTTCCATAATTTATTAGTTTACTGGTTTAACGATTACATAAGTTTTAAAGACTTTTAAAACTTCAATTTTAACTTGAGGATCAACGAAGCTATCTGGGCAACGCGCCTCAACATTTATTTCGTTTATACGGACTCTTCCCATGGGATTAAGGCGTGTGATGGTGACTCCCTGATCACCTATGTTGATATTCTCTTCAACGATGGATTCAACGTTTTCGGTTATTTGAGTTTTTAACATTAACCGGTCCCAAGTTTTACTTCTTAGAGCCAATATTACGGCTGCGACAGATAAAACAATTGTTGCAGAGAGTAATATATGTCCTGTTGTTGGTCCAAAAGTATTGTAGGTCATATAAATAGCACTGCCGATTAGAATAAATCCTCCGATGCCTGCAATGGTAATACCTGGAAAAACAAAAAACTCCAAGATCAAAAGTAGTAATCCGGTAAGAATTAGTAGAATAATAATTGTCATACAAGGTTATCAATAGAAACTGTTAATGATTTTTCCACCAATTGATTGCGAAGATCTTCCAATAGCGAAGTGTCTCCAATTTTTATCTCACAATATCCTTTTAGGTGAGTGATGAGTGCACATTGCTCAGCTTGAATTTCGTCATGATTACAAACTTCTTGCAAACTGTCTATCACATGGTCAAAACTGTTAATTTCGTCATTGTGTAAGATTAACAATCTCTCCTTGAAGGAACTGTCTTTAGAGCTATCTTTTTCGCTCCCCTTTTTGTAAGAACCCATTTTTTAAATATTTTGACTCTTCTTTTGTAATTCAAATCGTTTCTCTTTTGATAAACGAATATACTGTAAAATTCTATGAAAAGTGCCTATTTGTGACTTAAATTACTTCATGTTTCGTGCTTGGTTTAATGGAATGGGAACATTATTTAAAAATGCTACCACAAAAGCGCCTGGAAATCCTGCCTGTCTGATGGATGCAACTTGCGCTTGGGCTTCTTCATAATTGTTCCAATTGCCTGCAAAATATTTTTTCAGATTTTTTCCGGGTATTATTTCATGGGTTACATTTGTTAATTTAGCAAGTGCATTTTTATTGGGTTCATTTTGAAAAATGCCTATTTGCACTTTAAACACTGGTTTTGTTGCGCCCGTAGTTTGGTTTTGTTGTTCTGGTTTTTCTTTTTTTATTGTTGATTGAATATTTTTGTTAGCTGGCTGAATATTAATTGGTTGTTGCGTATCAATAAAGCGAACACCTGTAGCAGTAGAGCTTTTTTGTGTGTTAGAAGATGCTCCTGTCATTTGATGGTTAAAGGAGTTTTCGAGCATATCTATACTCATACGTTTTAGAGCGAGGAAGCGCTCTGTTTTTTCAGGATCGTAGCCATTTACTGATCGAATATTGTCGTTTGATTCTCTGAAGATGGTTTTAGCTTGATTTAACATATTTTGATTTCCAATATGATTAGAGGTAGATCCATACTCCATTGCTAAAGGATAGTAGATTGCAAACTTCTGATCCAATGCATGTTCATAAAGATCTAATGAGTTCATTTTGTACTCTCTCGATTGGGCAATGAGTGTTTGAATTCGCTGGTTTTCCTCTTCTTCCACATCAGCACTATTTAAAACCCGTCTCTTCAAACTTACATTTTCGGGGTTAGGGGCATGTGCTTGTTCTAAAATCTTAGCTGACTCTAAAGCTAAAATATTGGCCCAAACATAAAGAGAGTCTGAACGGAGCAGTTCGTTAATTTGTTGCTTGTTGAAGAAGTTTTTGTACATCGGCTCCACTTTTTCTTTTCTTTTTAAAAAGGAATCGTCCGAGTAAAAAGTGAATTTGTTTTTTTTGAGATTCTCCAATATTGCCTGAGTTGAGTTTTTTTCAGTCGCTGCCTTTTTCTGTGTTTCACTATTTTGATAGATACCTTGACTTATTAATTGCTGAAGAGTCTCTATCTCTTTCTTCCTGGAATACAAAAAATAGTTTTGAATCAGTTCATCCAGACCATATGTCTGCTTTTCAAGAGTTACTATTTCGTTTATAAGTCTTTGCAACTCTTGCTGATCATAGCTTTTGGCATATTGTTTCCGTTTGGCAGCCATTAGAAGTTGTAAACTATCTTTTTTTATCTCTTCTTTTCTTCCTTTTTTATAAAGAGAAAGAGCTTCTAAATTCTTAAAATGCTTCTGTTTTGTATAGATGATGGTATCATTAATGATAAATTTAAACTCATCTTGGTTTCTTTCTTCAGGTTGATCCTCACCTGCGAAAAGAGTAGAACTGCTCTTTACACTGGCATCTTTAGAGAGTGGAAGAGAGGATAGA
>CAZJDS010000087.1:4474-8944 GCA_964544795.1 uncultured Alkaliflexus sp.
AGAGTTTTGATCTGATTCACATTCTCAGTGAGAGAACGAATAACTTTATTGTCCCAAACGATTTGGGCGACCACTACTTTCCCTTCAGCAACTCCTCGATTGGTAGTGAACCACGCTTTTCCTTCATACACATCAGGAACCAAAAGGAAATCATCATCGGGGGAGTTGAAAGGTGGGCCTAAATTAGAGGGTTCTGAAAACTCGCCAGTCTCAGCATCTAAGAACGATTGATAAATATCCAATCCGCCCATACCTCCAGGTCTATCTGACGCAAAGTAGAGGGTAACACCATCTATTAGCAGAAAGGGGTATAGATCATTGTAGGTGCTGTTCACATTTCCTGAAAGAACTTCAGCATCTGTCCAGCTGTCTAAAAGCCTCACTATTTTATATAAATCATAATCTTTTTTTGCTCCCTGAATCGGAAAAAGAACTTGTGAACCTCGTTCAGTTTTAAAGATGATATTCTCTGGGTTTACACCAATTTTAAAAAACTCACTTGCTTTCATTAGTTCACCAGCATCTTTAGAGAGCTTGTAAGAGTCTAAAAAAACAGAGAATTCAACTGTATCTTTTTTTAATACTTCAATTTCGAAATGCTTATTTATCAGACTACTTGCTGATTTGCAATCTTCAATAGCTCTTTCTGCTTTTTCTTTTCTTGGGTCACTCTCTTTAGCTGTTTTTAAAAACTTCTGTAAATGATCAATGGCCAATTCATTTTCATATGCTCTTTGATACAACTGTCCTAAATAAAAATGCACATCATTGGATGGAGGGCGTGTTGATGCGAGCTTTAATCTTTGAAGAGCTTCATCTGAGTTCTCTTTTAGTTGATATAGAGAAATTCCATAGTAATAATTTGAAGTAAGATCACGATTGTTTTGTTGTAAAAGCTGTTGATAGGCATCTTTTGCCTCACTATATTTTTCTGCCTTGAAAAGTTTTAATGCAGTTGCAGCAGTAACGGGTTCTAATTGTCCGTGCGCGGTAGCAGAAAAGAGAGTTAAAAATGTAAAGATGTAAAGAGTAATTTTTTTTAGCATAGTAATGAGTTTGACTATTTTAACCAAGGGGTTTAGGTTGGGTTGCTGTTATTGGCATCAAATTTAATCAAAACAGGGGAGAAAACTACTCTCTGTGAACTGAAGTGCTTTATAAATTATAGGAATTCGCTTTTCTGTTCTTGTAACAAACGGACATTTTTTATTAGCTTGTGAACAAGAGATATTAGCTGCAAAGTCAGATTTTGGATTGAAATTATTATCTATTGTTTTTCAAAATGTAATGATTGAATGTTCAATTTTTGTATATTTTACTACAGTTTAGATAGGCTTTCTTTTTGAAATTTCTTTAATTTAAACCAGTGTTTTGTATGGTTTCTGTACTTTTGGAAAGCGGGCAGTAGCCTCTGTCGCGGGATGATGATGCTCCATAAAGAGCGAATTTTCATCATCTCCGACGATCAGGGCACCCCGCCTTACCTTTTTTTATGATATATACGCAGTGCATCTGTCGATCTCCACAGATCACAAACAAATGTTTTATCCGGAAAAGCCAGAAAACAGTTTAACTATTCAGCACCTTCATTAGCTCTTTTTTAATGGTATCCTCACCAGGGAAACCTACAGAGTGGAATGATTGATTCCCCTCCTTGTCGATAATGATATAGGTAGGCACTCCTCTCACATTTAGGTTCTTACCCAAATGATCCCATTGTGCCTGATTCACCTTGTAGTGTACTCCCTTCAGATCGGGAATCATATTCTCCCAGGTATTCTGTGGAGAGTTCTCTCCTGCCAAGTAGAGAAACACCAGCTCTTTTTCATCGGCAAGGTCTGCTTTTAGTGGTTCCATCGCCTTGTTTGCCATACGGCAGGGTCCACACCATGTTGCCCACACATCCAATAAGATCACTTTTCCTTTAAATGGCTTTAGCATTTCTGCGAACAGCTTCTCATTATCAGTGGTAGGAGTGTTCAGTACAGTGAATCCTGTTTTTTTCTTGTTCTCTTCAATTTTTATCAGAAGTGTCTCATTTTCATCTAATAGTGCTTCTTTGATAATCGAAGAATAAGCTGACAATTCCCCTTTCTGTTCATCGGTAAGTGGATTGAAATTTTCTATTCCGCTGCCTATTTTTTGAGCATTGATTAGATCGAATAGAAGTGCTTTATCGGTGTTCCATACTTGTGAAAGAAACCCGATGCCCATTTGGTTCTTTTGATATTCTTCGGACAGTGAACGGTATCGATTAAAAACCGATTCAACGGATGCCGCCTCTTTGAACTCTTCGCTCTTCTCTTGTGCCGATATGAAACTTGTGAAAATACGACGATCTTTCTCCGAAACCTCTTCATGTTGCGACAGATAACGGACAACATCCAAGGGATCACTATTTTGCTTGCGTGCATATGCTATATTGCGGATTTGATATGCAATATTAGGGATAAGCATTATTTCTATATCATCATACGGGATCAGTTGGTAACAATCCATAAAATCTTCGTTTTTCTTTACTGGCTTGTAGGCTTCCATGGCATCTTTTCTCAGGAGCATATGCTTTTTGGAGAGTGCATCCCTCAAATTGTAATCAGCAAATTCCAATTTCTCTCTTAATGCAAAAGCCTCTGTGGCATCTACTATTTTTTTTGCAAGAGGGATTATATCGAGCGCATCATTATGTTCAATGCTTTCGTTGTATTTATTCGTCAGAAATACTTTGTATTCATTTGCATCCATGTCGCCAATAATATTGGCATACTCTCCTTGTACGGCTTGCTTAATCTCTTCATTAGCGAGGTCATTGTTGAGACGAGATAGATATCCACTATAATAGTATTTCTTGCCGTAAGGCTTTTCTTCTTTTAGCAAATGGCTTTCGCTTCGGTAGAGTTCAGGAAGATTGACCAGAATACTTGACTCTTTTCCAGGAGCTACTTTTATGGGAATTTGCGCTACTTCTGATTCAAGGAAGATATTGGTAGGGCTATAGATAGGTATTTCAACGAGAAAGGAACCTTTTTTATCTATTTCTACAGGTATGTTTTTCTCTTGTCCCGTGATTGGATTGGCATATTTCATTGTCCATTCTATCGTTCTTGGCAGATATCCTAGTAGTTTCCCGGTCACAGTGGCATTGCCTTTTTCCCATCTTACCTGAAAATCAGTTTCTTCTTTTTGTCTTTTAGTATTTTTATGAGATATTTTCGGTAGCCGAGGTCTTTTGTTTACAAGATCAATCCCCCAAATTTTAAAGGAGCCTTCGCTGCCACCCTCATTATAATTGAATGTTTTTGTGTTTAGTGGCAACGGTTCAAACTGCAGTTGAAACGATGCTTTTCCCGATTCAGGCATCCAGAAGAGTGAATCAAGGTCGATTCCTTCTGCACTGCGGATCATATATTGCTTTCCGTCCGCTTGTAGAGCGCTTTCTGAAGAGATTTTGATCCACCATTTCGGTCTGAATGTTGCTTCTATATCAAGTATGGTCATTGAGTCGGTAAGGGTAACCTTTGCAATTTCCACTACATGGGTGTTGGCATATGCTGCCGGTGGTAATTCCACGGATTTTGTTTCTTGTTTCGATGTGCAGGCAGTGAATGCGAGCAGCAGTCCAATAAGAGAGTAGATTGTTGTTTTCATATTACAAGTTTTAAATTAAGGAATGTTTTTTTGTTTAGTAGGTTGTTCAGGTCTCTCATCTTTTATAAAATAGTATATAAGTCTTTAGAGGACAATCAAATGTAGCATAAATTTTTAATAATCAGTATCTTCTTTAAAAAAGGTTCAACGAGAGTCCAGTTTATGTTGGAATCCTCCTTATCATAAGTGGTTATAGAATATCGTCATAAAACTAAATTGTATAGCGTTTGTTTTCTTAATCAGTTACAATAATTCTAAAGGTAAGTTGTAAATTATGTTTGTTAATATTTTGATTACATTTGGTTGAAATTGCAGTTTTTTTGTGTCAATTTATTTACTCATTTTGTAAAATGATAAATTCACATATTAAAATAAGTTTATTATGACACTGTTAAAAGAAGGAATGCAAGCCCCTCAATTTAAAGGGAAGAATCAAAATGGCGAGACGGTTTCTTTGGATGATTTTACAGGTAAGAAATTGGTGCTCTATTTTTATCCCAAAGATGATACGCCAGGTTGTACTTCTCAAGCTTGCAACTTAAACGATAACTATTCAAGCTTTATCTCTAAAGGATATGAAGTAGTCGGAGTAAGCCCCGATGATGAAAAGTCACATCAAAAATTTATTGACAAATATGATTTGAAGTTTAATTTAATTGCCGATACTAAAAAAGAGATTTCGGAAGCTTATGGGGTTTGGGTGGAGAAAAAGATGTACGGTAGAACTTATATGGGGGTGGCACGCACCACTTTTATCATTAATGAAGAAGGAATTATTGAGAAAATAATTTCTAAAGTAGATACTAAAAACCACACTGTTCAAAT
>CAZJDS010000088.1:0-8893 GCA_964544795.1 uncultured Alkaliflexus sp.
CTTGGGACATGGACAATAATGATATATTCTTAGGAAGCAGTGGATCCGAAGGAAACCGTTTTGTTTCAACCCATAGGCGACAAGACTCACTGGACTTTATTGTGCCCCTAGCGCTTTATGACGTAGAGCAGAAGAAAATTTTTGCTCAAGAAGTAAAATATATAGATGTTGCAGACACCAGGATGCATCTTTTCGACGGAAAGATAACCATCAACAAAATAGCTGTTTTAGATAGTTTAACCAAAGTAACGATTGTATTAAATGACTCTATCCATCAATTTCACAATGCAATCGTCAATATAAATGGAAAGTACGACTATAAAGCGAGAGGGAAATACGATTATCTGAATGGGGCAAAAAATATCAAAACCATAAACTTCAGTAATATCACAATCGATAAAAAGAGAAAAACAATAGCAGATGGCATCATTAAGGAGAGAGAAATATTCACTTTTAATCCATATTTCGCATTTAAAGGAGAAGTTAAATTAAGCGCAGGTGATAAGCTTCTTGATTTTAAAGGAAGTACACAGATGTTGCACGCATGCTCTATGCAAGGACCACAGGGGTATGTGAGGTTCGAATCGAAAATTGATCCGGACAGTGTTCGTATTCCTCTCACAGAGAAAATACAAAACAGCGAACTTGAAAATATCTACTCCAATTTCTTTTTGAACCGAGATTCTAATGTTCTTTATAGCGCATTTCTTGAGCCAAGACTGTTTCACAGCGATGAACCCGTGCTCACTGCAGATGGAATATTATGGTTCAACGAGTCCATCAACAGCTTTGAAATAGCGAAAGCAAACAAAATTGCAAATCCCGATACAAGTGGAAATGTAATGCGTTTCCACAAAGATGAATGCAAAGTTTCGGGCGAAGGGAATTTGAATATGGGCTTATCCCTCGGACAGGTTAAAACCTTTGCAGCTGGAGAGGTAACTCATTATAGAAGTTCCAACGACACCATTTGTTTAAATACTCTTTTTGGGTTAGATTTTATGCTGGATCAAGCGTCTATTGACATGATCTATTACGATCTTCTTTATGCTGATCTTAGGCGCACTGTAGATTCTGAATCGCCCGATAATATTAGGAGGATGAAGGAGTGGATGGGAGGAGGAATAGCTGCAAAAGTTTCTAAGGAACTTCTAAGTGCTGATCCTTTTAAATCATTACCCGTTGAACATCAACATCTTTTTACATTTAATGATTTGACATGGACATGGGATGTTGCTTCACGAAGCTATTTGGCCAATGGAGAAGTAACGTTGAATTGGATGCAAAATAAACCTGTGAATAGGAAAGTAAACATTAAGGCAAATCTTGTCTTTAGCAGAGGAGGAAACTCTATGAACATTTATTTAGAAGCCTCCAAAGATGTGTTTTATTTCTTTAGTTACCGCAACGGAATAATGCAAACGTTGTCCTCCAATGAACTTTATAATAATCACATTAAAACGGTGGACGCCAAAACGCGTAAGATGAAGGTAGGTTTTGGTGAACAATCCTATAGTTTTATTCTTTCTCCGCAAAGCAGGATGAAACGTCTTTTAGAAATATTTGAAACAAATAACAATAATCAACAATCAATGGATGAGGAAGAAGTAGAAGACCAAAATTAAAACATTCTGTCATAGCGTAAATGTCTTATTAAGTTCATCTGTTTTTAATTGTTCTTTAAAAAATCATTACATTTGCGGTTATAAATGCAGACAGTTCGTAACCATCCTGTCTATAAAAAAAACTATGGGCCATGGCGTTCAACAATAAAATGCCGATTAAATCGAATGATCTATTCATTCTTTTGAATTCTGCTTTTCAGATGCGTACTGCATCTTTCATTCACTCCACTGTGCCTTTAGTTTTTAAGAATTTTCATTTGTCTGCTTTTAGTTTAATAAAGATTAATTGAAAATTCAGAAGGATTTTACTCATGTGAAACTCTTCTGTAAAAAAAGCTAAAGATGAGTAAAAAAGCAATTGTATTATTATCAGGAGGTCTGGACTCAGCAGTAGCATTGTGGCTGGCTAAAAGTGAAGGTTTTGAACCACATACGCTCTGTTTTGACTACGGACAGCGACACGACAAAGAGATAAAAGGCTCGGCAATCTTAGCTGAAAAAGCGGGTGTTAAAAATCATCGTTTGATCACCATCAACATCGGTCAATGGGGTGGTTCTTCACTTACAGACAAGGAGATGGAGATTGAGGATGGAGACATTCATCGTACTGATATTCCTGTGACCTATGTGCCCGCACGCAATATGGTGTTCTTGTCTATTGCTGCATCATATGCTGAAGCCATAGGAGCACAAGATATTTTCATTGGAATCAGTGAAGTGGATTATAGCGGTTATGTGGATTGTCGCGACTCATTTATAAAAGCTATGCAAGAGGCCATCAATCAAGGTACGGTGATGGGCGCTGAAAAAAACTTGCCCATTACAATTCATGCGCCTTTTATGAATATAACCAAATCAGAAGAAATAGTCATGGGCAACAAGCTGGGCGTTCCCTTTGAAGATACTTGGAGCTGCTACCGTGGAGGCGAACAACCCTGTGGGAGCTGCGACAGCTGTTTGTTACGTGCTGAGGCATTCAAAAATGCAGGTGTTGTTGATCCTGCTATTGCAAAGGTTAAAGTATGAACAGCAAAATAGTTCTTGCGAATGAAGGTGTTTTCCCCATCACAAAAGATTGGGAAGGCAATCCTCTTCCTCATCTTCCAGCTACAGGAATGCATTTGGCTGGCACCATTCAAGGAGAAGGATTGCTCATGGGAATGCCTTCTCTCTTTATTCGTTTGGCATCTTGCAACCTTCGCTGTATATGGAATCTTCCTGATGGAACTATTAGTAAGTGTGACACACCATACGCTTCTTTTGATGTGAAAGAGGTAAAGCGTATGGAAGTAGACCAAGTGGTACAGTTGGTAAAGTACAACTTAGGCTCCATGAAACATGTTGTAATTACTGGTGGAGAACCTTTTTTGCAAAATGAGCCGTTGGCACTTCTATCAAAACAATTAAAAGAAGAGCTCAATGTTCACATAACCATTGAAACCAACGGTACACTCTTTCATGAAGAAGTGGCTAAGAACATAGATCTGTTTAGCATATCTCCAAAATTGATTAATTCAACTCCCAATGAAGCAAAACTCAACTCTTTGGGATTGAAAATGAATGGACCCATGAAGTCTCATGGAGAGAAGCGATACAACTTAAAAACTTTGCAGGAATTTATCAATTTCAGCAAAGCAAATAAAAAGAGTCTTCAGCTTAAATTTGTGGTAGGTCAACAAGGGGATGAAGAAGAGATTGTTCAAAAATATTTGAATCCTTTAAAAAATCTGCAACCACAAGATATCATGCTAATGCCTTTGGGTGCAAATAACGATGAGCTAAAGAAAACCACCCCTATGGTTTTGGAGATGGCCATTCGTAATGGTTGGCGATATACTTCTCGGATTCACATTGATCTGTTTGGATCAAAACCTGGAGTTTAAAAAAAGATAAGCAATGGATGAAAATTTAGCTGAAGCGCGATTGTTGGGTAAAAACATACAACATCCTAAACATTACGATCCTGAAATTTTAGTCGCGGTTCCTCGAAAGCTCAATCGTGAGATTTATCAAATCAGAGAAGATCAACTCCCTTTTGTTGGAGTTGACAGTTGGCATGCTTATGAATTAAGCTTTCTAACTCGAAAAGGATTGCCTGTTACGGGTGTATTAAAATTGGTCTATCCATGCGACTCCCCTTATTTGGTAGAGAGTAAATCCTTGAAGTTATATCTCAACGCCTTCAATATGGAGCGTTATGGTAATAACAGCAAAGAGGGGGTTGAGATACTGTTGAAGATTATCCAAAAAGATTTGGAACTGTTGTTGAAATCAAAAATTCAACTTTCTTTTTTTAATCATGTCACACAAATAGAACCTTTTGATTTCCAGTACTACCGCATTATAGAAGAGAATAAGGAGGTAGAAGAGATCAGTTTTGAAGCATTTACAGAAATGCCCGATCTAATACAATCCACAAATCAAGCAGGAGTTGTAAAAATTGGAACTCATCTCCTACGAAGCAACTGTAAAATTACCCATCAGCCCGATTGGGGTTCAGCATATATTTATATTAAAGGTGAAAATCTGCCCGAAGAATTCAGTTTACTACAATACTTAGTTTCTATTCGCAACGAAAACCATTTTCACGAAGAGATTTGCGAAATGATTTATGAAAGACTCTGGAATCGTTTTACACCTGAAGAGCTAATGGTAAGCTGTATCTATACACGTCGCGGTGGGATTGATATCTGTCCATCTCGAGCAAGTCATGCAGAATTGTTACCTAAAAAACTCATCAATCCTATAGTTCTAACTCAAAAACTATTACGACAATAGCTTGAAATAGAAATAATAGATTAAACCTCAATCAAATCGAACCAACAAACTGTTTTTTAAAAATTCTTCTATCTATCAGTAAAGATAGATCCAGTAGTCTCTTCCTTACTTTAATTAGACTGTTTTTAAATTAAAGAAAAACTTCTTTAATTGCTTAAAAGAACAGAAAACCTATCGTATATTCGAATATAATTTAACGTGATTAATCATCATATATTACTGAGAATGATTAAACGGTTGATCGAATATTTGACACCTCCCGATGAATGGAAATTTCCTGTAATTGTACTGATAGGGATTTTTGTTGGTCTTGGAGCTTACGTGTTCCATATTGCCAATATGCCATCCTACTTATCGGATGATCCAAAAACATGCGTTAACTGCCACATCATGGCGCCCCAGTTTGCCACTTGGAACCACAGTGCTCATCGCGAGGTAGCCGTCTGTAACGACTGCCATGTACCCAACGACAATGTGTTTAAACACTATCTCTTTAAAGCTATGGATGGCATGCGCCACTCTTATATGTTTACTTTTCGTTTGGAGCCTCAGGTAATTACCATTAAACAAGCAGGGAAAGATGCCGTTCAGAACAACTGTGTTCGGTGCCATGAAGACCTCATTTACGATAGCAAATTAGCTTCAACCCACCCTATGTTTGAGGCTAATATAAAAGATAAATATTGCATCGAATGTCACAGAGAAACACCTCATGGAACTGTCAATAGTATATCCAGTGTACCCGATGCAAGAGTACCACTGCCTCCGAGCCCAGTGCCAGATTGGCTGAAAAGAGAAACGAAGAAAAATAGAAAACAATAGATAGTAACAACACATATCCTTAACAGTATCAATATGAAACCAATAAGCGAGCAGATAAAAAATAAACCATGGTTGGGATGGGTTATATTCCTTGGGACTATAGTCGTTGTATTTATTCTGGGCCTTTTTGCTTCCACTGTGGTTGAACGTCGTGCAGAGGCTGTTTTTGCCTATACGCCCCAAGTAGAGCATGATCAGTATGAACCACGCAATGAGGTGTGGGGACAGAATTTTCCGCGTCAATATCAATCCTATCTGAAAACTGCAGACACAACATTTGTAAGCAAGCATTTGGGATCAAACCACAGAGATGCTTTGGGTGAGAATCCACGCATGGTAGTTCTTTGGGCAGGATATGCTTTCTCATGGGATTACAACCAGCCTCGCGGGCATGCTTATGCCATCCAGGATCTTCAAAACACCTTGAGAGTTGGTGCCCCCATGGATGGAAACCCCTCTAACCAACCCAATACGTGCTGGACATGTAAAAGCCCAGACGTGCCACGACTGATGGAAGAACATGGTGTGGCCGAATTTTACAAAGGAACTTGGGATACCAAAGGAGCTGAGATTGTCAACTATATTGGTTGTGCAGATTGCCACGATTCCAAAACAATGAATTTGCATATATCACGTCCAGCTCTTGTTGAAGCTTTTGAACGTCAAGGAAAAGATATATCCAAAGCTTCACATCAAGAGATGCGTAGTTTGGTGTGTGCACAATGCCACGTGGAGTATTACTTTGATAAAAACAGAATTGAGGGTGTTCAATATCTTTCTTTCCCGTGGGATAAAGGAACCAATGTAGATGAAATAGCCGAGTATTACGATGAAATAGCTTTTACAGACTGGACGCACTCGCTCAGTAGAGCCCCTATGCTGAAAGCTCAGCACCCCGATTACGAAGTGTTTTCAACAGGCATACATGCAGAAAGAGGTGTTTCGTGCGCAGATTGTCACCTGCCTTATATGAGTGAAGGAGGGCAGAAGTTCACCGATCATCACATGCAGAGCCCGCTCAACAACATTGCCAATTCATGCCAGGTGTGCCATCGTGAAGAGACCGCTACTCTGGTGAAGAATGTGTACGATCGTCAGGACAAAGTAAAAGAGATCCGTACAAAGCTTGAAGATCAACTGGTGATGGCACACATTGAGGCAAAAACTGCATGGGACAAAGGAGCTTCCGAAGAACAAATGAATAGTATTTTGCAAGACATCAGACATGCACAATGGCGTTGGGATTTTGCGGGCGCAGGTCACGGCAACTCGTTTCACAACCCGCTTGAGTTAAGTAGAATGATCTCCAACGGAATGGATCAAGCACAAAATGCTCGTCTAAAACTGGCCAGGTTGCTTGCATCATTGGGTCACAATGAAGCCATTGACTATCCTGACATCTCAACAAAATCTAAAGCGCAAGATTATATTGGGCTCGATCTAAAGAAGGCCAAAGAGGAGAAACAAGAGTTTATAAATACAGTAGTTCCCGAATGGCTGGAAACAGCTAAAAAAAGAGAGGCTACATATACTACCTCGATGAGATAGAAAATTTATTATAAAAAATAGAACGGGGTTATTTGACAAAATCAAATAACCCCGTTTTTGTTTCTTGAATTATAACAAACAACTAATACCGAATGCGATAAGCAATCCATCCCACCCACTCTTTAATTAGCAACTGCCACTGGGAAATGGTCGGCACAGATGGAAGAAAATAATCAGTAAAAACAATTGGCTGCAAAGGATACATAAAATCTGTTCCAATGGCATGAACTTCAAATCCCACCTGTTCAAAACACCATTTGGCTCGAGGCATATGCCAAGAAGATGTTACTAAGGCGATCTTCTTCTTCCATCCTCTATCTTCAAATATCTTAGCACTATTAACAGCATTTTCAAAGGTGTTGCGAGATAAAGAATCCACCGTTATAAAACCAGAGTCCATCCCAATCTGCTCTAAAAACTCTTTCAAAAACGCACCTTCAGGACGTTCATGAATAAGAATAGCAGCAGAACCTCCAGAGATAATAAGGTCTTTCACTGGATTTTGATGAACCAACAGTAAGGCTTGCATCAACCGATCGCCGCTTTGCCAAAATCTGATTCTTCCAAACTCCTCATGATGAGAAGCCATCCCCCCTAACACAACCACCCTCTGAATAGTGCTATCATTCAATGGCAGTTGTGTAGGAACTCCTTCCCATTTTTTCACAACTCCTCTAAAAATGAGAGGTTGACTAAAAAAGAGAAATAGAATTATTCCCGTCAACAAAAAAAAATTTCGTCTTGCCTTTATAAAATAAGCAAGCACCAAAAGCAAGAAAATAATATTAAAAGGCGAGATGAAAAACGCCAATAGTTTTGACAGTAGAAACATAAGGTGAAAAATAAAACAGAGAACAACCAATAGGGAGTTCTCTGTAACATTATAAAATCAAAATAATAAATTAAAAATATTTCTGCTCATAATTGTCCATCACAAAGTCAACGTCTTTATCACCTCGACCACTTAGGTTCACTAAGATAGAAGTTCTTGGCTGTTCTTTGGCCAACTTCATAGCGAAGGCAACAGCGTGAGCACTTTCCAATGCTGGAATAATTCCCTCTAAACGGCTCAATTCAAAAAACGCATCTACAGATTCTTCGTCACTAATTACCTCATACTTTGCTCTCTTAATATCTCTAAGCATACTGTGCTCTGGGCCTACTCCAGGATAATCTAAACCGCTAGCTACTGAATGGACAGGGCTGGGTTCACCTTTCTCATCCTGCAACAAATAACATTTAAAACCGTGGATCATTCCAGGAGTGCCCTGTGCCATTGTAGCAGCATGATCGCCTGTTTTCATGGATTTTCCACCTGGCTCTACACCGTATAAAGCAACATCCACATCGTTCATAAAGCCTGAGAAAATCCCCATGGCGTTGCTGCCACCACCTACACAAGCCACAACATTATCAGGCATTTCACCCGTCATTTCAAGAAATTGCTCACGGGCCTCGTCGCCCACAATTTTTTGAAAATCGCGCACCATCATAGGGAATGGATGGGGACCCACCACAGAACCGATACAATATATAGAGTTGATAGGATCTTTCACATAAGCTTCAAAAGCTGAATCAACTGCTTCCTTTAAAGTCCTTAAACCATGTTTAACAGGAATAACATTGGCGCCCAAAATTTTCATACGCACAACATTAGGATGTGCTTTTGCAATATCCACTTCCCCCATGTGAATTTCACACTCCAACCCAAAATAAGCAGCGGCTGTTGCCAAAGCAACGCCATGCTGACCTGCACCTGTTTCAGCGATCAGTTTTTTCTTACCCATATATTTAGCCAAAAGAGCTTCACCCATACAATGGTTCAACTTATGTGCCCCAGTATGGTTAAGGTCTTCACGCTTCAGATAGATTCTTCCACCATATTTTTCTGACAACCGGTTGCAGTAATAAATAGGTGTTGGACGACCTTGATAATGCTTACGAATACTCCGTAATTCGGATATAAAACTATGCGATTTGCTAATCTCATAGTAGGCATCGGTAATTCGATCCATCTCTTCTTGAAGCTCTGGTGGTAAAAATGAACCGCCATACTCCTTATAGAAACCCTCTTTGGATGGAAACTCTTTAAAATAATTTTTTGACATAATACTGGTTTT
>CAZJDS010000089.1:0-8876 GCA_964544795.1 uncultured Alkaliflexus sp.
CAGAACTGAAAATTCTTTGAAAAAGCACACGAAAGAAGCCTTCCTCTGAGAAAATTTCCGTTTTTTTGAAATCAAGTGAGACGACGGGGGCAGGTGAAATTATGAATCGCTCAATTTAGGTATAAATGTGGTAGCAAAACCAAAGATAAAAAAATGGCTCCGAAAACGGACATGCCCACTAATACGCTATTACTCTTGTTTTCCATAACTGTAATTAATTTGGTTTAAATATTGTCTGGCAATATTAGGTTAAATTTCAATTTTTCACAAAAATTATAGAACGAAGTGGTCAAATAAAACTCATAAAAAACTCATCTTTATCTACGAAAAGAATTTAATGCAAATAAAACAACAAGTTTATACCTCATTATTTTCATTATCAAAAGTAAAACAGTAATTTTGCGGCCGTTCTGTGTAATCTCTTGGTGAACATAGGAGTCAGGCAATATTGCACGGATAAAGTTTAATCTCCAAAAGAAAATAAAAATGGACTTGATGAAAGTTGCTGAAGAAGCAATGAAAAGTGGTGTAGAAGTTCCTGCAATAAAAGCGGGAGACACCGTTTCGGTTCACTACAAAATTGTTGAGGGAACTAAAGAACGTGTTCAGATTTTTAGAGGCGTTGTTATCCAAGTAAAAGGTACTGGCGTAAACAAACGATTTACCGTACGTAAAATGTCTAATAACATTGGTGTTGAGCGTATTTTCCCAATGAATTCTCCTTTTATTGATAAAATTGAGGTGAACAGAGCTGGTAAAGTACGTCGTGCAAGAATCTATTACTTCCGCGAATTGACTGGTAAGAAAGCACGTATTAAAGAAAGAAGAGTATAATTTCTTTTACAATTTAGATCGAATAAATGAGGCTGTCCATATATATAGATAGCCTCATTTTTTTTCACCATTATCACTCTTCCTCTTCATCAAAAGCATCTGCCATGATTACAGGTACATCTTCACTCTCCTCTATTTCAAGCATTTCTATAAGTAAGTCCAATGAATTGGACATTTTAATCAGCTCTTGATCAGACAAGTGCTTCAACTTACCCGCTAAACGCTCTTGTAGCAATCCTGGCGTTTTTCTTAAAAGCTCATCGCCAGTAGAAGTAAGAGTAATGTGTGTCACTCTTTTATCACCAGATTTAGGTAACCTTGCCAATAAGCCACGATTCTCCAACCGACTAATAATACCTGTTACAGTGCTTGAGTTTAAGCTCAAATGCTCACGAATTGCACGTTGTGTGGCCTGATAATTGGGTGAAGCTTTAAGATATTCTAAACATAATATTTGAGGAATACTCACACTAAAGTCCTTTTGCACCTTTTTTGATTCCAAATTAATAGAACGTACTATTCGCCTTATTTGAATCAAAATATTTTTATAATCCATTCTATCCATAGTACAAAAATGAAAAAATTTATATTTTCAAAAATGAATACTCCAAGTGAAACGTGCTAATTACCATATTCTCTAAAAAAGAGAAAGCTGTGATAATAAGTACCAACCCATCTTTGAAAGCCGAATTAAAGCAAGTTAAAAGTTCTTTTTAAACCAGATTCCTATAACTGTTAAAAGGATAACCGATAAACCTCCCCAACAGCATATCGGTTGGTGACCTTAATTTCAACAATACTTTCTAACGATTTAAAAGCCGATGCTGCCCTATTTGGCGTATTGTTTTCTCCTGAAAGGTGAGAGAGAAAAACGACTTTTAATTGGTCATGACGATAATTTTCCAATAATTCAAAAGCTTGTTTATTAGAAAGATGCCCATTATCTCCTGCCACGCGTATTTTTAAATGCTGTGGATAAGGACCTGCCCAAAGCATATCATCATCATAATTCGCTTCTAAAAAAAGAGCATGGCATTGATTGAGCTCGCGGGTTACATTGTCGCACGGAGAGCCAATATCAGTAAACACACCCACATTAATTCCTTTGTGTTCAATTCGAAAACTGCAAGGTTCAGCAGCATCATGATTTTTTAAGAATGTATGAATTCGAAATCCTCCACAACCAATAACTTCTCCAGGCTGAAAAAGGATGATTTTTTCAGGTCGATTGGGTCCCCAACTTTTCTCAAATGATTTTTTTGTCATATAGACTGGAACACCTAATTTTTTGCTCAACACACGCACCCCTCTAAAATGATCGGCGTGTTCATGTGAAATAAGGATTGCTTTTATCTTATCAGGATTTAGTTTTTGCACTGCCATCCGTTCCATTACTTGCCGGCGACTAATTCCAACATCCACCAACACTCCTTCATCGCCATTTCCAACATAGTAACAATTGCCATTACTTCCAGAGGCTATGGCACATATTTCAATCATTTTTAATCGATTTCAATAAAACATCTAAGTAAAGTTCAAAAGTACTATAAAAAAGTAATGAAACATCTCAAGCTTATCAAGAGGATAGAAAATTCTACTCTATCCACGAAGTAATATCTTTAGCACCACCCCACTCGTTCAAAAATTGAGCGGCTAAAGTTAAAGCAGTATTTAGTTCTTCACCCACCCTTTCAAATGCGGGAAAAATCATAAAAAAACGTTTGGTAGTTGGTGTAACCATTGTACGGATAGAGTCGCTGGTAGGAGATCCAAATGCACCCCAATCATCTCGAAAAACAGGAAGATTTTCAATATTCAAATCTCCACGTCCAATTCCTTCATAGGGCTCATTTGCTCCTCCTCTACTGAAATGAACTTCTCCTTGAATTGAGTCGGCATCGTATCCTCCAATGGAAAAACCTGTTTCGATGGAGACCATATTTAAAACATCCACTACGTTGTTTACCCTATAAAGTCCTTTGCCTGAAGCAACTCTTCGCATGAGACTTTCAGCTGAAGGACGGTATCTATTAGGGTCTTTACCCAACTTTCTGTAAGCACTTTTGGTTAATTTAATTATGGGTTGTTCACGAATCAACTCAGGCGTAAACTGTTTCATTATATTTGCACACAAATTATCCATAGCTGATAAAACAAACTTGTCGGACGATTTAACCTCCACATTAGCTAAAACATAGCCCATCTTAATATTGGGGAAAAGAAGTTGTATCTCTTTATCAATTACGACTTTCATTGTGATGGAAACTTCAAAAATTAGAAATGAGATAATCTTTTACCATCTTTGCAGAATGATAAATATAGACAAACTTCCTGAAAAACTCAAAGCCGTCCTCTTCGACATGGATGGTGTTTTGTATGACTCTATGAAAAATCATGCCTACTCATGGACAAAAAGTTTTAAAAAATGGGGCATTGATTTCCCAGCTTACGACGCTTACATGAATGAAGGCAGAACTGGCAATGCGACCATTGAAATGGCATTTAAAGAACATCTGAATCGTGCTGCAACAGAAAAAGAGATTGAGGATTTATACCAATACAAGACCGAATTAATGTTGGAAGCACCCGAAGCAGAAATTCTACCAGGGATGCAAGAAGTGGTTCAAAAAACCAGAGAAGCAGGACTTAAAGTAATAGTAGTAACTGGTTCAAGACAACCTTCACTAATTCAACGCCTCCAAAAGGATTTTAATATTCGTGAAAATGAAGTTGTAAGCGGATTTGATGTGAAAATAGGGAAACCCCATCCTGAACCTTATCTCATGGGACTAAAAAAGGCGAATTGCACTCCTCAGGAAACATTGGTGATAGAAAATGCGCCCATGGGCGTTGAATCTTCTGTAGCAGCAGGAATAGCAACCATCGCAGTAAACACTGGCATACTTCGCCCTGAAGAGTTATCAAGCAGAGGTGCTTTCCTAGTTTTACCCGATACAAAGTCCCTACTTGAAATTTGGGACAAGGTTTTACAGCAAGTTTAGGAGTATAATGTTATTGTCAATCGTCTACGGCCGCCCCTATTTCTAAATTCGCAAAGGTAAATCCCCTGCCATGTACCTAAACCAAGTCTTCCATTTACGATAGGAATGGTAAGTGAACTTCCCATTAATGCTGATTTTACATGCGCAGGCATATCATCAGAGCCTTCTAAAGTATGACGATAATCGGGCATATTTTCTGGCACCAACCGATTCATAATGGTTTCAAAATCTTCCCGAACCGAGGGATCAGCATTCTCATTTAAAGTAAGTCCAGCGGAAGTGTGTTCAATAAATACATTCACCAATCCTTGCTGAGGAAGCTCTCTTAATACTGACTCAACATGCGAAGTAATAATGTGATAACCTCTTCTGAATTCAGGCAAATGTATATGGAATTGTTGTATCATATTTAACTTTACTCTCTTATATTATTTTCGACTTAAAACTAATCTTCAATTATATTTTCAACAACGCATTTGTTAATAAAAAGTACATTGCTTACTAAAACTAAACGCTACTTATCACTATCCAACATAGGGCGATCGCGGTAACCATGACGTCCAAAAATGAGATTTAACCCAACTTTCATACTCAAGTTTCTTGCATAGGGAAACATGGTAAATTCATCGCCATCCATATTTACTGTTGAATATCTTGTGGGTAGATAATCAGCCATTGCATAAATTTGTAAAGGCCCTAAGAGAATTGACAATGCAGTGCCCAAACCATTGCCTCCACCTGGCCTGACACTATAATTTAAATTCACTGAGACAAAACTGTAAGGCTGAACATTGGCCGAAAAATTAAAGTCTTGTCTGAAGTTGTTTTTTTGAAACATACTTCGCGCTAAAAACCCCATGGTAACAGATGGTGTAACCTCGTATAAAGCACCTGCATAAAACTCCGGAGTTAAACCAGTGCTAAACTTCTCATGCGTAACCTTGTAATCAATCATCGTTTTAAAATCCTCTTCGATATCCTCCATTGCATCGTCGAAATCATCATCAGTTCCATTCAAATTCAAGCCTTCAAAAGAATAAGTTCCAGCAAACGAAAGAGTATTCAAATCCTTCTTCCATTTAATGTAGCCTAAATTGACCAATGCAGCAGAAAATGTCAAACGAGGGGTAAATTTATATACGCCTCCAAAATCAAATGCCAATCCTCCATTTTCAAACGAAGTAAGATAACTGGTAAAATCATCTGATTCCATATCTCTCGCATCAATTGACTCAGGAAAATCAGTGGGATCATCAGCTTCCACTATTTCTAAAGGAGCAGATGCAGAAACATTTCCAGAAACAGTAACATTCCAAACTTGGCGGGATGTCTCAAGTTTAAAAGTATTTAAATCTGTCATTGCTGCCATCATTCCGAAAAGAGGTTTAACTTTCACCCCTAGTGTTAGTTTATCATCCCACTCACGGCTATAGCCTAAAGCAATTTCTTTATAAGAGTAACCTTTCATCCTTAAAGTTGAAAAATCAAATACTTTGCCATCTGGAAGTCCATCATCAACAATCGTAAATAAATCGTAAGGCAATCCAGTCTGCATAACATTTTTAACACTAAAATTAACCGTAAAATAGTGTTTCCCAGACCTGAAGCCTAAACCAAATAGCCCCATATCAACAGATTCCTGAAAATCCATCGATTTGCCCGTAGCACGCTTAAGCTTAGAGAAATCATAGCGCTCACTTAATGGAGTTACCCATTCGCCACCTATATCTTGAAAGATATTTTTAAAAGCCACATCACTTTTAAAATTTTGGTTAATAGATGGCAATGCAAAAAAAACATTGGCACGTGGTTGCATGGCAGGATTGATAAATGAAGATTGCGGGATGGTCTGCATATAGTACAAACCCATTGGATCCTGAGCCTTAATTAAAGTTGTAAAGGCCAGCAAAATCATAAACAAAGAGAAGTATAAAAATTTTTGCATAATATCTTGATTGTTAGGATAATTATAAACTTGGAATTCGACCAGAAACTTCAAATGAAATAGAAACTTCCATGCCTGCATCATCAAAAATCTTAATAAATTCAGATCCTTTTTTATATGTGGATGATTGGGTCTCAATCATCAAGAACATGGCCTTTTGGTCAAAAAACTTCAGAACTTGTTCCTTGTTGAGATTTACAATTACATTTGTCTCACCAGGCGTAGATATTTTACCATTATCAAGCTGACCAACAGCTAACAAAGATTCAAAACCCGTCCAAATATCTTCAATTTTATTTCCCTCTTCATCTGCCACAAAAAGGTTAGCTTTCAACTCAAAGGGCAATTTATTTTTAAAGTCAAGATGCATTGCGAAAGTCTCTATAAGATCAGCGTTGTCTCTATCCTGATCCATCATATCTTTAAAATCAAAATTTAAGGTGTCGGAGCGCGTATATTCACTAACTCTAAGCCATATTGGTGCTTCAATTAGCAACTCTGCATAAAGCGAATCCAAATGTCCAATAAAATTAGGTTGCCCAACTATTTCACCATTGGGATTAGCTGTAGAAAAGACATCGAAAGTAATTTTTTCAGGAAAAGGGTTACTCACATCCATTACGTTGGAGTTGTTAGAACTAATAACAACATCATTAGAAGCATAGGCGATTGGAGGACCAATAGTGGCAGGATCTACATTCAATTCTACTTTAGAGACCCCATCCACCAGTAACAAATTATCCTGTGGGTTACCATCAACAGTTTTAATGAAATTAATATTGGTTGCTTGAATATTAAAAGGAACCCCAATGGGATTTTTAATATTTAAAGTTAATGCAACCTCTTTAAATTCAAAACTTGCAAGATCTTTCACTTCCCCCATACCATCTAACTCTTGAACATGCTCTTCGATATCAGAGTGCTTTTGACCAAAATAACCTTCAAGCATTTCAGTTTTAAGATCTTTTAATTTAAAGCCAACATCCAGACTACCAACTGGAATTCCTGAAAAAGATAACTCTGAGTCGATTATTAAAGTAATATAACTGGAATCAGTGCCGTGTGAGAAGTCAATCCTCCGATCCTTCAATGAAATAGTTTCTGAGTATGAGTTGTTAAAACCATCAGGATTGAAAGAGATTGTAATTTGTGGCGAAGTTTCAGGAATAGAAATAGCAATTTCGCCTGTAAAAGCGGGAGGAACATTTATAAACAACTCCATTTCACCATTCTCAAATGTGGCGTTATCGTAACGAACATCATCGGTATCATTAAATTTCACTTTTTCTTGAAAAGAGATATTTCCAGAAGCCTTGAGCGGAGGTGCTGGGTTTATGTTTAGCAAATCACTCATAGCGTAGCTCCAACTTTCATCCACTTCTTTCAATGAAGCAAGGTCTTCCCACGGGATGGAAACGTCTTGGGTAGATCGAAAATGAAGCAACCCATTTTCATCAGCATACAATCGATCATCATCCATCTCTTTGATTGCATCAGAAATTGAAAAAGTAAAGTTTATTGCAGGTAATGCTATGCCTACAATACGATTGTCATCTGAGTTATCTGTATTAATTAAAATATCATCCCCTTTGCAACTGGGCAATAGTAACAATACAGTTAAAAATCCCACTGTAAATAATTTCCAAATATTCATAATTGTATGTTTTAATATGTAGGGTCATTGTTTATTATTCAATTACTTCTATCTCTACTCTTCGATTGGCTGCACGCCCTTCTGCGGTGTCATTAGATTCTATAGGTCTATCAAACCCATATCCTTCAAACTCCATCCGTGAAGCCTCAACACCATGCTCGCGCAAATAGTTTCTTACAGACTCTGCTCGGCTTTTAGAGAGACGTTTATTCAAATTGGCAGAACCCACATTATCTGAGTGCCCCGACACCTCAATACGAATATCCTTATTATCATTAAGCAGGCGTGCTAATTTATTTAGTTCGATAAATGATTGTGGTAAAAGAGTTGCTTTGCCAGTGTTAAAAAGGATGTTTTCCACAACGATTTTAGAACCCATGGACATCTTCTGTAACAAAATATTTCGAGTTAATAAAGTGGAATCCTCATGAAAAACTAAAGGTATATTCATAAAAAAATAACCATCAGCGTTCACTTCAACCAAAAACGGGCCTTCTTCCTCTGTTGTAACTGAATATTTTCCAGTTAATGAATCTGAGTTGGCTTGTAAAAAAGGGGTCACCGCGCCTGGTTCATAAAATGATAAAGAAGCTGGAATTACTGAGTTGTCTTTAGCATCTTTTATGATACCCATAACAGTGTAGCTAATTTTACTTCGGTCCAATAACAAATCCTTTTTAAAGGAATCGGTTTCATAATCACGAAGGATCAAAGTATCTGTAAGACTATAAAAATTCATTGCATTTACTTGCATGATCAGATTTAACTTATCTCCTAATATGATAGAATATGAACCATCTGTTCCATTGGTGTAATCCCTTGCAATAATGCTATCGTTACCTAATTGAGAAAATAAAATCTCAGCTTGAACAGGAGCTCCATTGGATTTATTTAGCACCTTTCCAAAAATAGTAAATGGGGTGGTCAATCGTTCTAATTGAAAATCTTTACGAACACGTGCATGTCGTTCGTTTGGCAGATCAAAAGAGGCTATCTCACTTAAATAATTATCTGCTTCTACCTGAATCCAATAGTTCCCCACGTCATCAAAAGGAACAAAATACTCTCCCGACAAAGAGTCATTAGCTACCGATATTATCGAACTTTTCGTATCAGCATTTATTATTGAGATTCTTGCTGATACTGTTTTACCACTCTCTTGATCGGTAATCTCTCCCCATAAATCAAATGGAACCCTAAGATCTTTAACAACTTGGTAAATATCCAAGCCCCCAAAGCCACCAGATCTATTTGAAGCCACTAAAGCAACTAAGGAATCACTTGTAGGATAATAATAGAGCTCATCGGCGGCAGTATTAATTGGGTATCCTAAGTTAACAGGCTCTGACCAAGACCCATCAGACAATCTATGGGCTTTATAAATATCATATCCGCCCATCCCCTCATGCCCATTACTTGAAAAATAAAGGGTAGTTCCATC